>CAYGHF010000001.1:0-27271 GCA_964349795.1 uncultured Saccharimonas sp. (SeqCode)
TATTATGCAGGATTCCGCTGAATTAGGTAGTTTTGATTGCCATATACTTGGATCTTTGAGCTAGTAAGGACGTTCATTGGCGTAGTGCCCAGCAGTGCTGCCCGCACTTGGCACCAGCAGCACAGACCTATTCACAACCAGCAAGGACAAGTTCGTGGATTACGCCTAAATGGTCCGAGTTAAGCCAAACGAGTGCCGGTTCGCCTTGCTCCTGACATGTCGAAAATACAAAATCAATGCTACGGTTGGGGTTGTCGGCCGGAAACGTATTGCCTCGCCTAGGGTGTGATGCAATTGATTCAGAAAAATATTCGCCCAAGGTCGTCTGGGCAATTGTTTCTAAATCCTCATTCAAGTCACCGCAGCCTTCGTCGACATTCCCTTCCCGTGCAATTTGCCCGAGCCTACCAAACTGGGCACCATGATAACGCTGCTTGGTAGTTACATGGGTTGCGAGCAATTCGATCTCCCCAACCTTGGTTGCAATCTGAACCAACAATGCGCCGCGCTGCCGAATGCTGTCGGCGGGTGGCAAGTTATAGTTTTTCTTCAGCTCCATGTCTGACTTACTAATAACGGCGTTGCCGTAGCCATCTCGCTCGGTTTCGGCATACAAGACATTCAATCCCGAGTCGTACAATTTATCTAACTGTCCTTCGGTAATATCTACCTCCTGCAAGCAAGCAATGTCCACGTCATTATCCGTCATTGCAGACAAAAGATCGTCCATATTATCCGAGCCGTCTGCCCCACGCCAACCGTGCACATTGGCCGTCATCACTCGGACGGTTTCGCCCTGAAGTTCAGTTGACCTGGCGTGCACTAGTTCTAGTTCATCGGCATATTCTACGTCAGCCTGAATACCTGCCACAAGCGCCGTAGCCAGCAAAAACGATGCGCCACCTTTTGGCAAAATGCGCCAAAAGCCGCGTTTCTCTCTGGGTTTCAAAAATTCTGACATAGTTTCTGTCTGCAGTTATACCACGCTACTAGCAAAATCACCGCTGTTTATTTCAAACTCAGATAGTGCTTTCTCTTGGCTTCTGGCAGCCGCTCGATTGCATAGCGCAGCGTAGTGCGCGGCAAGCTGGCCACATTTTCATCCAGAAACTTTTTCAAGACCTTTTCATCAACACGTTTCCCAATTTCGCGCAGCATCCAGCCGACTGCTTTTTGAATTAGATCATGTTTATCGTGTTTCAATATCTCAATAATCTGCAGTGCTTCGTCAGCACTGCCCCTGCCAATGTAGTAGCTGGTGGCCAGAATTGCAATGCGCCGTTCCCATAGGTTTTTAGAGAGCGCTAACTTGGTAAGTGTCTGTATTTTATACGGGCTGCCCTCTAGCCACGGGCCTAAGATATAGCCCGCCGAGCTGTCGACCAAATCCCAATTGTTTACACGTTTGGTGTTTGCCAAATACAGGTTGGCAACTTGGGCTTTTTTAAACTCATCACCTTTTTGGTAGGTCAAAACTAGCATAAAAAGTGCTGTTAGCCGCTCCTCGTGCCACGGGCTTTTTAGCATTTGCTCCATCGCCTCTAGCGACAAAGTTTTATAAAACTGTTTGGCAATTTTTCGTTGCTGCGGCACAGTCACGCCCAAAAACTTATCGCCCTCACCGTACTGCCCCACACCAGTCTTAAAAAACCATTGACCAGCCTTTGCCCGCTCTGACGTAGCAACCGCCCGCATCGCTTCCTGTATCTGCTCGACCACCGCCATAACTACATCTTCTCTGGGGCGGAGATGTTTAGCAGTTCTAGGCCGTTTTTTAGGGTGTCGGCGTAGGCTTGAACTAATTTTGTACGAACGGCTTCGCGCTCATCGCCTATCACTCGGTTTTTTTCGTAAAAGCGATTAAAAACTTGGGCTAATTCATATAAATACGTGCATGTGTGATGAGACATTAGCTCATCAACAGCTTTATCTACTACTTCGGCATACTCGCCTATTTTCCGCAGCAGGTTGCGCTCTGCTTCGTCGAGGGCTGAGGGCTGAGGGCTAAGGGCTAAGCGTTTTTTAGGCTTACGCAAAATCGACCGAGCTCGGGCATGGGCGTACTGGAGATATGGTCCACTATTGCCCTGCAGACTCACCGATTCTTCAACATCATAAACAATGTCCGAGCCCAAACGATGTTTCAAAAAGCCGTACTTTATAGCTGCTAGGTCTGTACCCTGCGGTGAATCTGGATATTTTTTTTCTAACTCACCTTCAACATCTACCATTAATCTAGTTGCCGTGAATACGTCCCCTTTACGGCTACTCATTTTGCCAGTCGACAGACTTAAAAAGCCGTGCGCCAAGTGTGCAGTTTTTTTGGCTAGTTCTTCGTCAATTTCTTTGAGAGCCGCCAACATAACCTTGAAATACTCGCTTTGTTCGTGCGCTGTAATTATTATCGAACGACTGGCTTTGGGAAAATCACTGTTTTTGAGCTCGGCCAACCCGAGATCCTTAGTTTCATAAGTAGGCAGCTCTTTGCCAGTTATAAAAACGCGGGTATGCAGACCTACTTTTTCGCCTTCGTAAACAACCGCCCCATCACTATCTTTAAAAACTTTGCCTTGGTGTTTTTTGACAAAATCCATACCTGTTTGGGCAGATTCACTCTCTAGATAACGTTTGTCTGTGGTTATGCCTAGATCACCGATAACAGCGTCGAATTCTCTAAAACTTTCTTGTTTGCCCCAGTCATAAAGCTGGTTGATGGCATCATCATCTTTTTTATAAATGTGTTCATTAATTTTGTCGATATTAGCTTTTGCGGCGGCATCGCCCTCGTAGGCGGCAGCACCCTTTTGATAGTAAAGACCTACGTTTTGAATCACTTTATCTGGCTCTACGCCTGACTGCTGCATGCCCCAAATAGCCTTAGCAACGTGCAAACCAACGTCGCCGTGATAGCTAAGTCGCTCCACTTTTGCCCCAGCCGCTTCTAGCAATGAACTAATTGCGTCGCCGACTATGTAGCTATAAAGATGACCGATGTGCATTTCTTTGAATGGATTTGGATCGCCAAACTCAACAAGAATCTCTTGCCCAGATAATGTCTTAGCGATATCGTGGCTTGCTAACTTCCAAAGAGCTTCGTCGTTAAGTGTAATGTTTATAAAGCCTTGGCCTGCTACCTGCACGCTTTTTACTACTTTTCCACCTTGAGATTGCAAATTTTTTGCAATTTGGTCGGCAATATCACGTGGGTTTTTGTTCAATTCTTGTGCAAGCTGCAAAGCAACATTTGTAGCGTAGTCGCCAAATTGTTCATCTGGTCTAGTTAGGGCAACCGGCACATCTACAGCGAACAAATCTTTGCACGCGCCAGCAATCGCCTGTTCAATCTCTGTCTTCATTGTCTACAGTATAGTGCAAGGCAGCGGCAAACTGCCAGACGATGAAATAAAAACTTCCGATAAGTACAAAAAATGTCAGTGTGGTAGCGAATGCTTGCGGATGATCTGTCGGATTTATAAACCTGTCCGATACATCGAACAAAAGCGCTGCTGGATGAACAACCACGTCCCAAGTGTTCCACCTGAGGTTTCTGCCCAGATAAACTGCAAAACTCGCTGCTAAAATGATAATACCCATGACTGAATGTGCTTGCACTGCCCAATATCGCTTGTATAGCTCTCTGTGCATGAGATACAGGCTTGCCATGCCGGCAATCATGCCGTTTATGGTAAAAGAAAGTATCATAACAACGTCAAACAACACATTTTGCTGGCTAGATAACCTCAGATGGATTAGATCACTGGCAACATAAAAACTGTTTGGCAAAAATATCAGCCACAGGAATGACAGACCCAAGTTCTGCCAGCTAAGCCAACGGTGATGCTTGAGCCGCTGGGACAGAACATAGACAATCAGAAATGGCAGCCACGCAAGTACAAGATTCCAAACCAAGAATGCGTAATCCCAATTCTTGGTCGCAAACACCTTAACCGCAAGAAAAACCAAGCTAACAATATTTGCCACAATCATTGATATGACAAGACCCTTGTAACGGGGAAACATAATGGCTCTTGCACCCTTCATACTATAACCAGTATAGCAGCGCTGTTTATCGCCTGATTATAAAAAATCTATATTGAAGTATAATGGAGTCAAATGAACCCTTTGGATTCCACCAGAAACTTAGTACGAAAATTGATGCATGTCATTGCCGTAGCCCTGAATAAACTATCGGCTGGGAAACTTACGCCAAACACAGTGACAATTGTTGGCCTACTGGCACATTTGCCAATTGCCTACCTCATTGCCACCAGACACAACCTAAAGGCGGCTGCGTTACTGGTCATTTTTGGACTATTTGACACTCTAGATGGTGAATTAGCTCGTTTGCAAAAACGCGACAGCCCAGCAGGTATGTTGCTGGACGCTAGTACAGATAGAATGAAGGAAGTACTGCTTTATACAGGAGCAGCCTATGCGATTTCGCTAACAGACAAACCACAAATGGCAGCATGGGCAGTTGTGGCATGCGGTGCCAGTCTAACCGTCAGCTACGTCAAAGCCAAGGGCGAAACAGCCGTTGCCAAAAGCAACATCACTACTACTGAAGTAAACAAACTGTTTGCCGATGGTTTAATGCGCTTTGAAGTCCGCATGGTCGCGCTGATCGTGGGGCTATTGACCAATAGGCTACTAGAGGCAGTCATTATCATTGGTGTTCTGTCATCAATCACTGCTACAAACCGACTGATAAAAATTAGCCGAAAGATATAATGACCCCATTTCATATCTCCCCTCCAGCCTCACTTGTCTCTGACGGCACCACCTACCTGTTTTGCTCGTCAGCATATCTACGGATATTCCTTCTCACAATAACTGATATCTGGCACTCGCCAGAAACAAGTTCGCTTAACATACGGGAGGGGGTCTATGTTTAAGATTGACCTGCATACTCACTCGATAGCCTCACATGATGGTGGCATAACGTCTGCCCAGTACGAAAAAGCACTCCACTCTGGGGTGCTGGATTGTGTTGCGATTACTGACCACAACACGATTGATTTTGCGATGCATATGCATTTGGCACTTGGAGAACACATAATTGTTGGTGAAGAAATAATGACAGACGCTGGGGAGATTATTGGCCTATACCTAAGCAAGCCGATAGCGTCGGGTTTGAGCCCGCTTGAAACCATCAAACAGATAAATGACCAAAATGGCTTGGTATACATTCCCCACCCTTTTGAAACAGTCAGGAAAGGTCTGCCGCCAAATATTCTGGACGAATTAGCAGACCAAATCGACATTGTCGAGATATTCAATGGACGGGCTTTTGTGCAGAATCGCAATGCCCAAGCTGCCGTATGGACAAAATTAAATCATATTACCGGTGTTGCCAGCAGTGATGCTCATGGCATTAGGGGTCTTGGCAAAACATTCACGAGTATCGCGGAAGTCCCGACCCGCAATAATTTCCTCCAATTGCTGGCGGGTGGCACGCCTATAGCCGCAAAGCCGACCGTCAGAGGATTGCTATACCCGAAATATCATCGCATTCGTAAAAAGTTGGCCAGAAAATAATGTTTGATGCCTTCTTTAGCAGTCAACTTGCCCACGCCTTTTGGCTTTTCTTGCCTGCTGGGATTGCCAACATGACTCCACCCATAGTCAACAAGATTCCATTACTAAATAGTTGGAAAACACCGATTGATCTAGGCAAAACCGTTCATGGACAGCGCATTTTGGGCGACAACAAGACTTGGCGAGGCTTGGTTTACGGAACAATTACTGGGGGAATATCTGCCATTATCATCAATAACTACTGGCAAGGTTTTGTAGATTACGCCCAAAACACACCCTTTTGGCCAGCTGGTAGCGCCTTTGTGATTGGTTGTGCGCTGGGCGCTGGGGCATTGATTGGTGACGCCGTAGAGAGTTACTTCAAAAGACGGGCACGGGTTCCCGCTGGTAACAGCTGGTTTCCTTTTGACCAAATAGATTACATCGTCGGTGGTTTAATCATTTCGCTGCCATTTACCAACTGGCAGGTATCAACGGCACTTTATATTTTGGGCCTATTCTTTGGTTTGCACCTTCTAGTCAGCTACATCGGCTACCTACTAGGCTTCAAAGACAAAGCTATTTAGAGAGTACAAAGCACTCGTGACCAAGCATAGTATTTATAGTCTCAGGTGAAGAATTTTTGAAAATAACCTCTGTTTGTGACGGCATAGCCATAAGAGCCGCCCGTTTTTTCTTTAACACCGCGGGAGATAA
The DNA here is from genome assembly GCA_964349795.1 of uncultured Saccharimonas sp. (SeqCode). Lineage (GTDB taxonomy): Bacteria > Patescibacteriota > Saccharimonadia > Saccharimonadales > OMJO01 > CAYGHF01. The sequence goes on from CAYGHF010000001.1 coordinate 6,235, forward strand.
TTTGTAGCTAATATCGCATTCGCCAGAATGCTTTAGCGGCAACTCGTCTATGTTAAAGAAAATATTAAACTGTTCGTCGGCGATTTTCAGATGCGTTTCGTAGGCACTAGTTTCAATGACCCAATGATAGACTGCAACGTCAATGTCCTCTGTCGCACAATCAACCCAGCAAGACACTGAACAGTGGTCGGAATGACCAGTCCAGCCATCTGGACCAAATGTAAGAATTGTGTCTGGTTTGTACTGGCGAATCAGTTTTTTAAGTTGTTCCCCGCCTGTTTTTTCTGGAACATCACAACAACAGCCATCTTGGTAATCAAGCCAGTGATGCGTCCTCACACCAAGTATTTTCAAGGCATTCGCCAGTTCACCAGCCCTAATTTCACCCAACTTTTCGGCTGGCCACCGGTTGGCGTCTTGTACCCCAGATTCCCCTTTTGTGGCAGTTACGCAAATAACTTTCTGGCCATTGTCTACAGCAGTCGTCATTATCCCAGCGCAACTATAAGACTCATCATCGGGGTGTGCCCACACCGACAAAATAGTGCCCAACCGTTTTATATCTCCGGCGGTCACTATCGGTTTCATGACTTATTCGTCCAGCGCTTTCTTGAATTTTTCTACCAAATCTACAGGGGTTGGATCGACGTTATTTAACAATGCCAGATAAATACTGACAAAATCACCCAACATTGAAGTCCACAGTAGCTGTTTCAGAATATTATCGCCCTCTACCTGAACAATTTCTGGTGATGGACGCTTACCAGATAACATGCGCTCGGTAACTTCAAAACGTTTCTGAATCCGTGGATGTTCTAGACTACTTCTCAGATCAACAACACAATACGGCTTATCGACTGGCTGCGAGCTCCAACCTATAAATTCGTTGTGCGAAAATTCGGGAAGTTGATTCCACCAAGCTAGGTGTTTGGCATTTTCATTGATACAGATCTTCCACTTGCGAGCGGCCGGTGCCAACAGTGGTCCGCCGTAGATAACAACACTCTTGCCAACCATTTCTTGGGCAAGTTTTTTGGCGAAGTTTTGGCTGACTGGTACGGTTGGCAACCACTTGGTAATCTGCTGAGTCAACCATTGTCCTGTTGCAGGTAACTCATTTGTGCTACCTTTTGGACATAATCCAAGCGACTCCAGAAGCTCGGTCATGGCGGCCAAAAAGTAAAATGTAGACATCCTAGGTTGCGTGCCAGTGGGTATTTCGAAAGCTGGGTGGCCCTTCTGCTTGGCAATGTCTAGCAACTTCCCGGCGCTAGACACAACCGCAATTGTGGCACTAGTTTTTTCTGCAAGTTCCAGACAAGCGAGAACTTCTTCGGTATTGCCTGAGTAGCTAGAAGCAATAAATAACGTTTCATCATTTACATAAGAAGGGATTTTATAGTCACCGACTACTTCCATAGGCACCGACACTGTAGGCCAAGTTTTTAGGTAGTACATTGGCCAAGCAGAGCCGCCCATCCCAGCCACAACAATATTTCGTATTGCCTTTTTGGGCTGGGTTGCCACTTGATACGTTTGTTGAAGCTGTTGCCACTGTTTTTCTGCTATACCCAACGCATCACTCGGATCATGTTGGTGAATATATTTTAGATCATCTAGCACAATATCCTCCAAACCGTTTACGTTTTTTGTCTCATACCCTATACTATAATACGAAATACGATTAAGGGGGTGGAAATGTTTGGTCACGACGACAAAGACAAGAATGACGATGCAGGGTTACCGTTTAACCCAATCGTTAAAGACGAACCTACTCCAGACGGTACGCTTGATGACAGTGCTGGGGCCAGCATGATGGGGCCACCGCCAGCTCCACCAGAACCTGCTAAGGGCTTGCCTTTTGTCCCACCACCAAAATCACCAGTTCCACGCCCAGCCACCACCAGTACAAGCGAGCCATCAGATGTAAGCAGCGTAGATGATCTAGTTGGCATCAAGCAAGAAGCTCTTAAGCAACTCTCACCCTTAGTCAGTCACTTGGACCAAACCCCAGAAGAAAAGTTCCGAACTACCATGATGATGATCCAAGCAACAGATGATGACAAGCTCATAGGTCAAGCTTTTGAGGCAGCAAAGCAAATCAAAGACGACAAAACGCGCGCTCAGGCACTACTTGATGTCATAAACGAAATAAACTACTTCACGCAGCAGAACGAAAAGTAATTATTTAGAGCTAATCCACGTCTATCGGTTAAGTTTGCGCTTTGTGTGTGCGTAATGAGCTGTTGTGGCGAGCACGCTAACGGCAACAAAAACTGTCATGGTCTCGGTGGGACCAGTTTTTGGTAGTGGTTCTGTCTGTTTACTAGGCGCCTGTGTGGTTGGGGTTTTAGCAACTGGCGTTCCGGCATCAGAATCTTCGACAACAGATGTTTGCGTTTTGTTTATATTTTGGGGATTGGTTGGTGGCTGGGGCGAACTAGGCTGGGCTGGTTGCACTATTGAACCAACTGCCGGTGAGGATTTTGTGGTGCTTGGGGTAACTGCTACGGGTTTAGGCTTGTTGTCTTCCGTGAAGCGACGATATATGGAACGCCCACCAAAGAATAATCCAACCGCCACTAGTAATGTTGTTACTAAAGTCGCAAAAGCCAAAAGCCAAGCAATACCTACTCGTTCACGACGCTCGGCTTGATAATATTCTTGTACCTCATTAGGTATGGGTGATTGAGTTGATGTTTTGCGCTTAAATTGCCACATAGCTTCTCCTAGTCCACCCTATTGCTGTATACAGTAGTACAAAATCCCACTTTTAGCAATATTGGACTTACCGCATCCATGGTGGCATGCGATGACGAACAATAAACCATGCCACGCCAGCAACAATCGTAGCTACTGTCATTGATACGGCAAGCCTGTTACTGCTACTCTTGCTGGCTGCTATTTTTAGACTACTCACCACCATTTGTACTGGTGCTTGACTAGTAAACTTAACGCCATTCTTATCGACAGTTTGGCTGGTGATCTCATCATCATCGTCAGCCGACGAGCTAGCATCACCTGTTGTGGTTTTATCGCTGGTTTGACTAGTCTCAGAACCAGAACCGCCAGTGGTAGTAGCGCCAGAGTTCCCGCCCCCGCTGTTATCTTGGGCTACAGGATGTGTCAAAGTTTTGTAGGTAGAATACGCTGGTTTCTGGCTACTGTCAGGGCGAAGTAACCCAAACCAGCTCTCGACACTGTTTGCATCAGTACCAATATCTTGATAGCTGTACCAAAACAGTGGTCCAGCCCAACTATACTGCGCCGCCAAGTCATAAGCATTTTGGACAAAAGTCACCTGTTGAGCTTCGCTAACAGCAGCACTTCCGCCTCCTGTAGGCGCGCCAAATTCTGTCATCCAGATTGGCTTACCACTATCGCCATTCGCCGCCATTAGGTCGCGAAGATTATTCGGCGTCGCGCTCATCTGACTCCATGAACTCCATGAAGCATACGTAGCTGGGCAGTCAAAAGTACCGGCAAAACAGTATGGATGATGTCCTAAGGCGTCAAAGTAACCACCTGCTCCGGCGCTATACATTTGCGTCAAGAAATCTGGCGGTGCGATATTTGTGCCATTACTGGCGGCTGGGCTAAGTCCGCCACTTACGACAACGGCATTTGGATCTGCACTTTTGATAGCATCATGTCCAGCTTTTAGTATTTGCGTGTAGGCATTGGCGTCGGGTTGGGGAAGCCAGAAGGTGGTAATGTTTGGCTCATTCCATATCTCCCAATAATGTACGCCCTGAGAGGAGTAACGGCTGGCGACAGCACCTGCAAAATTGCCATAATCGCTTGCGTTTGCTGGTGCACACTTATCATCATTATTACAACCAGCTGGGCGGGCCCAAGCCGGCGTATAGCTAATCGTACCAAGTATTTTTAGACCACGGGCTTTGGCTGCGCTGATGACAGCGTCATATTTTGTCCAGTTGTAACTACTCGGACCATCCGCCTGAATGTCAGTCCATGCTATATCAAATCTTATCCAACGAGCACCAAGATCTACATATGTATCCAGCTCTTTTGCCAACTCTGACGCCGATTTGTACTGTATGTTGCCCCCCGAGGAAACACCAAATTTGTCTAACCCAGTAACTGTCGCTGTAGCAGCGTCAGACAATGGGCTATTCACGGCTAACCAAACCGACAAAGCACTCCAAACCACAGCAAAAGTAATTACCGATGTGGCAAAGACAAACTTGAGCGGACTCCCTCGCTGCTTCTTTTTCTTCACATAGCTAGTATATGTCGAGGAGTGGGTTTTACATACCCATCATGCCGCCCATGTCTGGGGCAGCTGGCGCTGGATTCTTTTCTGGTACTTCTACAACTAACGCACCCATGGTCATGGACGTGCCAGCAATCGATACTGCGTTTTGGATGGCTTCTTTGGTCACACGAGTTGGGTCAACAATACCCGCGGCTTTTAGGTCCACCAGTTTAGTTGGGTTTTCTACGTTAACTCCGTAACCTGACTTTGCTTTTCGAACTTGGGGCAACCATTCATCGGGATTAATGCCCGCGTTTTCTAGCAAAATACGGAATGGTTGTTCAAGCGCTGTTACTAGTAGACGCTTCCCGAATTGCATGGATGTAATATCAACTGGGCTGTCGATTTTCTTAAAGTCCACCGCACGCTCAACATAAGAAGTCAAATCAACTAGTGTGACACCGCCGCCTGGCACAATTCCTTCGTCTAGGGCTGCCTTTACGGCTGCGACTGCGTCATCGACGCGGAATTTCTTTTCTTCAATCTCTGTTTCAGTTGCGCCACCAACTTTTATAACGGCAACCTTGCCCTGCAAGGCAGCGCGGCGTTTTTCTAGGTTTTCTTTTTCGTATTCGCTAGTTGCAGCTTCAGTTTGTGCGGTAATTTGCTTGATTCGGGCAGCTACAGCATTTGTCTTGCCTGCCCCTTCAATGATTGTGGTCTCGTCTTTGGTCACAATGACCTTACGGGCGCTACCAATCATATCCATTTCTACGTTTTCAAAGGTGTGGCCAGCGTCGTCGGTTATGACAACCGCGCCAGTCAGAACGGCAATGTCTTCCAATACTTCCTTGCGCCGATCACCAAATGCAGGCGCCTTGATGGCAATGGTGTTAAACACACCTTTTAGTCGGTTCAAGATCAGCGTGCCGAGCGCTTCGCCCTCGACGTCATCAGCAATTAGCACCAAGTCCTTTTTGCCAGCTTGGGCTAGTTTTTCTAGTACCGGCAAGAACTCTTGGATGGAACTGATCTTTTTGTCCGTGATAACAACTGCTGGTTTATCGTAAACTGCTTCCATGCGAGCAGTGTCTGTCACCATGTAGGGGCTGACAAAACCTCGGTCAAAGGTAAAGCCTTCTACGACTTCACTCTCTAGCAGTAGACCCTGTCCTTCTTCAACAGTTACCACACCGTCTTTGCCAACTTTTTCAATTACGCCGGCAATCAAGTCGCCAATCTCGGCATCACCAGCAGAGATGGTAGCTACTTCTGCTACGCGCTTTTTGTTGCTCTTGATATCTTCACTCATGCTGCCAAGCTTTTTGATAACGTCAGCGGCAGCAGACTCAAGACCCTTTCGAAGCAACATTGGGTTGTGGCCAGCGGCTATCAACTTGTTGGCTTCATTTAGAATATGGTAGGTCAGAACGGTAACTGTAGTTGTGCCATCACCTGCAACGTCGTTCATCTTGCTGGCGGCTTGTTTGATAAGCTCGGCGCCAACTTTGTAGCCCAACGTTTCATCATCTTCGTCTGCAATTTCCACACCTTTAGCTACTGTTACGCCATCGTGCGTGACAGTAGGGCTGCCGTAGCTCTTGCTGATTACAACATTGCGACCTTTCGGCCCCATAGTGGTCTTAACTGCGTCGTATAAGATCTGAGCTCCACCGAGTACTCGTCTACGCGCATCATCATCGTAAAATACTTTTTTTGCCATTTCTGCCTCCGTTATTTCACCGTTGCTACGATATTTTTGTAATAAATGATGACGTATTCGTCACTGCCCTGCTTCAATTCAGTGGCTTCGTAGCTGTTCTTATAAATAATCTTGTCGCCAACTTTGACACCGTCAACAGATTTGCCAACCGCCACAACTTTGGCTTCTTTTGGTTTTTCTTTGGCGCCATCTGGCAAATAAAAGCCACTTGCCGTCTTGGCTTCCGCGGCGTGATGCTGAGCTACTACATACTCAGCCTGTGGTTGGATTTGTACAGCCATCCTATAACCTCCCTTAAAGATTCATAAAGGGTTCAGACTTCTCGCAATAATCACTCATTCCGCACTTGATCGTAACAACAGACAGCACCAATGACGTGCTGCAATCGCCCATTCTTCGCTCAGCGTAGCTACGGCTATGCCTCTCTCAGATTGAACAATTTCGCTAACGTCAGCTACTCTCTGTTATCTACGACAAGTACAAAATGAGTGATAGTCTCAACCCATTAGCACTCATAATACCCGAGTGCTAATTTGCTTGTCAACAGTTAGACTTAACCAACAAAAAAACAGCCTTCGTGGCTGCCTGATAAGTGAGAATTACGTTGAGATTACAGTGTGTGGCCAGAGACCGGAAGGAGGGGGTGGCGCGCAGCGCATGGTATGACCGCATGTGCGTGTCGTCCATGACATACGCGTCACCCCACTCCAACCGGAAACAACACTCCGCCCAGCGTCCGGTCAGATCAGCGTAGAGGCTGATCTACGCGTATCTCACCGCCCCCCTTGGGATGACGCCCTGACGGCTTCGCCACGTTTGCGGTCTTGCCGCTTGGCGTCGCCTTGCTTGCGCTTCTCTTCCTTCTCTCGAAGGATCTGTGCCTTTGACTTTGACATATATCACCTCCTCAGGTGCTTGAGTGTCTACCGACGACCCATCTGGCCGGTGTATGCCCGAAAGGGCAACGGCTTCTGTCGGGCCAGACCAACCTCTCGAACGACTCGGTCGTCGTCCAGGTGGTAGGGGTCGCTGGCTGCACGCCGCAGCGCATCACGCACAAGTGTGCGTTCTGAGCCCTCACGTGCTCTTTTGTCTGACTTAGACACTACATGCTCCTGGTTGTTCATGTCGTCCATGACAGGGGCTGGGTTTCACGTATCCTTCCGTGAAATACATAGTCACAATAGTGACTGCGCGTTTCACAGAAGGATGTCTGTAATCTCAACGTACATGTGCCCGAACCTTGCGGCTCAAGGACACAACAAAATCAACAAAGCATGGCAAACCATGATTTAATCGATTTAGCAATATTATACCCCCGATTCTGTATTTTGCAAGAATTAAAAACCGAGCACTTGCTACAATACTCCTATGCCCAAAACCGACTATTCCCCTGTTGTCGACATGCCGGCAAACAGTCCCTTTTTTGATTTCTCAATTGGCAAGATTACAGACGTTATGGCAGACGCAACTACCGGCATTGGCAAATACAACGAACGTCGGCAAGACGTCTATAGTGACTTTTTTCATGGCGAGCGCAACATACACGTTGGTGTCGACCTGTTCATGCCCGCCGGCACAACCGTGAAAGCCTTTTCCAAGGGCGAAATATTTATGACTGCCTACAATAGTGCCCTAGGTGACTACGGCTATACGATAATCTGCAAACATAAACTTCACGATGGACGTGAAATATACGCTCTGTATGGTCATCTGAGTAGTGGGTCTACCTCGCATAAGTTGGCTGGCCAAACAATCAGCCAAGGTGAAACAATCGGCTGGATCGGAGATGAATCAGAAAATGGCGGCTGGCCACCACATGTTCACTTTCAACTATCTTGGGAAGCCCCAGAAACATGCGACATGCCCGGAGTCGTAGCCCAAAAAGACTTACCCGAGGCACTTCAACTATACCCCGACCCAGCATCAATATTGGACACTGTTGATTCAAAATAAAAAACAGCCGTTTCTGGTAAAACAAAAACACGTGCACTAATCATTGACATTCTGACATAAAAATGCTATTATTGTATCTGCTAAATCCTAACTATGTCAGAACCAAACCAAGAACCATCCGTAACTCCGTTTGACGAGACCCTTAGATCTCATTTTGAGGGTAATCCTGAAGCGCTTACTGGTATTACTACTGCGGAAGATGTTGAACGAGCCGCAATGGAAATCCTCGATGCACTGCCTGAGGGACGAGAGCTGATGGAACGAATTACGACAGCCCGAGAAAAGAATCACGAAGATGTAGATGCCGTCCGCGAGCGTGGTAATCTATGGCGAGCAATTACCGTCGAGATTTCACTGGTCACAGGCGTAGAAATTGAAGCAGCAGAACACGAAGCGCAACGTGACACATACCGCAAAAACCTGCGGGGGCTTCTGTCATCTATAGATACAGAGGCGAGTGATGAGGACATTATGCTAAAACTTGGCATGATTCGCCCAGTTGAGGGCGCCCGAGGTCATATATTTAGTTTCCCAGCACGAGTCTTCCCGCCATTTGTAAAAGAACAATGGGAAACCTACCTAGGCATGATCAAGCAGTTCGACGATGCCCAACGCAAGCTCAAAGCTGGCATTATCACACAAGAGGATTTTAACGGCATCGACCGAATGCGAACCAGTGCACACAATACTGTTTCCCATTCAGTCGGGGAAGTCCTTGAATTCTCCGATTGGGAGCTCGATGACTACCGCCGTCTCGTTGCTAAAATGCGTGATGGTAAATTTGCAGAGCCAAAAGGTGAATTGGGGACATACGCTAGCTTGTTGAGAGAGCGTATCCCTGTTCCTGAACACCTAACAAATGTCCACCGACATCTCGGTAGACACGGTATTGGACAAGTTTCGGAATCAAGTTAAACCTTAAGCTACTGATTGCCGAATCCGAATTTTCACATGATCTGCGGAACCTTACTACCGCACCATAAATACAGAATAAAAAAAGCACAGATGGAGAAAGAGGATGGCGGGGCGACCAAGTGGTCGGGAGATGGAGGTAGTTTCGGGGCGAGAGCCGCGACTGACCTTCGGTATCCCGACCACTTGGCGCTGGATGCCACTGACTCGACGGGTGGGCAGATTTCGCCTCTTTCAACTGTGGTTGCTGAGACCACGTCTACCCGCTGTCTGTGCTTAGTGGCATGCCCCTCCCACACGGTGATTGCTCGTCCCTCTCTGGGCGGATACCTTGGGACCCCGCGTGGTACGGAGACTGGGGTGATGCGGGTAGCTTGCGCTACGGTGGATGCGAGTGCATCTCTCATTCCCCCCAAATGATGTCATGCTCTTGCGAGCGGCTTTTTTGGGCTTTTTCTCCTCTCTTGTCTTACAACTAGGTATCAAAACACACGGGCGTTCTGGTACCTAGCTGTAAAATCCATCTGTGCTGTTAAGGTGCTTTTGCCGGCTCTAAAACACGGTAAAACCGCGGAACTCCATGCAAAAGTTGATGCAATTTAACTCCCAACTGAATTAAATTACAAGAATATTTTTTACAACTTAGCCGTGATAAAGCTGATCGGCCGACATACGTGTAACCGCAGCATTGATGACTAACTTGGCTTTCACGCGTGACAAATTAGCATCTGCAATAGCTTTATCGAGAGTTTCGAAGAAAGCATCGCCTCTTAGCGACTTCAGATCATAGGCTTCTTCGATCTGCCTAGCTTGAACGTCTATTGCTCGACATACAGCAGTTTCAAATGCCGCGTTAATAACGCCTCTTCCTATAATTAACTCGCCAAGCAAAGCAGGTTTATGCCCATCAGCCTTGCCTTTAAGGACGTCATCCATTGATTTTGCGGTGATAAAGTGGACGTCTTGGTCTGTGCGTATAACTGAAAGTTTCCCAGGCTGCACTGGGTAAAGACGAAATATTACGGCCGTTGGAGTCTCTGCCAAAATCCTTGTCATATTTTGGGGGAAATTACGATGAGGATCGATCCCCAACACCTCACATGCAGCATTGTAACCCTTGAGGTAAACAAAATCACCCTGTGGGCCAACGTTATCCAAACAGATTATAGTCGTGGTATCTACCCGATCAGTGTGTGCACCGTGTTCTTGACGTCCTAAGGGATCTTTAGGGTCAAAAACCTGTAAGTTTATAACTGTCCCCTCATCAGGGTCGTCCGATACCTCTACTGTTGGATCCCTAGCAATTTCACGTATTGTTGGCGTCAGACCACGTTGCAAGGCAAGCACATCAGGTATGTATTGACCGATGTTTTTATATGAAACCGCACGCATATGCCTCTCGGTTCCATTATAGGCATCTGCGAAATCACGGAGTGCGATAATGTCATCGCCCCCCTCTGAATCCCAAATATTTTGCAAATCCCCAATCGTACTCCATCTTGCAGCAGCCGTAAACTGCTCCACAGTAACTTGTGCCGACTCCCCTTCTTCATTCATAACTGTGATTTTGCAATCCCCATCAAGTACTGCTGCACCATCACGATCGAACAAGCGCGCAGCTTCTCCTAGGTTTTTAGCAGGGCTTTCAAACCGCTGGACCAGAGCAACCCCCTCTACGCCCTTGAGATTTAACTCCTGTACATCAACATGTTCAATCATTGAAAATTCGGGTAGTTGGTTTGGGTCTTGTGTGAGTTCCATATCTGTTAAGTATGGCAGCTTTGATGACGCTTCACAAGCTATAGCAACTTGATTCCGTGGGCTTTGAGGGCGGCTTTTAGGGCTTTTTCTTCATCCCAAGGTTTGTCTTTGCCGCCCGCTAGTGCGATGGTTTTTTCATGTCCTTTGCTGAGCAGTAAAATAACGTCACCCACTCCTGCCAGCTCGACTGCCTTGTCTATAGCCTGAGCCCGATCGTTATTTTCTATCACCTCTGGGATTTTCTTGCTTTTGGCAATGCCTTCGCGAATTTGAGCGTTGATAACTTCGTTGCTCTCACTACGCGGATCATCCTCTGTCAAAATAATTCGTTCGCAGTAATCCGCCGCCAGAGTGCCTTGCAGATAACGACTTTCGTGATCGCGCTCGCCAGCACGGCCAAACACGGCAGTTAATTTGCCTTTTGTCAGCGGACGCACTTCTTTGAAAATCTTCTCAAAGCTATCTGGTGTATGGGCAAAATCGATGATGGCGCTAAAGCCTTTGTCTGTCTTGTAGCTTGCCATGCGGCCGGGGACAGATGACAGATCAGCAATACCTTTGGCAATCTTGTCTGAGGGTATTCCAAGCGCCAGCGCAGCGGTCACGACCGCTAACACGTTAGAAACGTTAAACGTACTCGGTAGCTGGGTTTTGACTTCGAATGGTTCGGCAAGCCTGCTGTCGACTGTAAATGTTGACCCCTCAGAAGTTGTTTGGACATTTTTGGGCATGACGTCAGCCGATTTTTCACGTCCGTAGGTCACCGTTTTAGCAATACCTACAAAATACTGGGCATTGGTATCATCAGCATTTACGATGCCTACTCCGCCAGATTTTTTGACCAGTTTGAACAGTCTTTGCTTGGCCTTACGATACGCCTCGAAAGTACCATGATAGTCCAAATGTTCGTGGCTCAGATTGGTGAAAATGCCAGCTTTAAATGGGATTCCCCAAACACGGTTTTGGGCTAAAGCGTGCGATGCAACTTCAATCACTACCCACTCGACACCGTTGGCACGAACTTTTTCAAGATTTTTGACTAGCTGAGTAGCGCCAAGCGTAGTCATGCGGCTGGCGTTGTGTAATGGGCCATCGCCAAAGTCATGTTCCACAGTGGTAAAATAGGCAGTTTTATACCCCGCAGCCCGCAGCACGCTGGCCATTAATGTCACTGTTGTCGTCTTGCCAGATGTACCAGTTACGCCAATCACATTAAGTTTTTTGGCTGGAAAGCCTTGTTTGTTTTGGGCTATCACAGCCTCAGCCAAATGCCCGACTGGCTCAATCTTTTGGAACAAGCTTCTTGGCACAAATTTTTTGACTGTTCCCCGAATTCTCATTATGACTATTATACGGAAAATCCGAGCCAAATGAAAAATCGCATTGTAGCTTTGGTACTTTTTTAAAACCACTTTTATAACAGACCACGCACCAAATCTAGCTGCCTAGGTGATGCAAAACTTCAGCTCGCGGGGTTTCGTAAGGGTGTATGGCGCCATAGTCCACTTCTGGAAATTTGTGACCAGTAACAAGTTCGTTGGTAGCTTGGATCAACGGCTCGTGACCTACTATAAATAGCCCGTTTGCCTCCTCAATAACTGGCAAAAGTTGTGGATGGGCGCTCCGCACTATAGCGCCGACCATCGCTGAAAGCGACTCTGCAGACGTATTGTAAGAATCGCCTGCCGAGCTAGTTAGTTCGTGGCTCACTGCGTATGGCGCGCCAGACCCTGCCGGCAGTAATACTCCGTGCTCGTCCAAAATTCCACTTAGGATATCCGCAGTTTCACGAGTGCGTTGCTTGCCTGACGCTATAACAGCTATCTTTATACCCAAACCACCCAGATTTTGAATAGCCGCATGCCACTGCGGGCTCAAGCGCGCCATTTCTTTATCCATAATGCTGGAAGCTTCGCGTTGCAGCCGTTGAGCGTCGTCTTCACCCAATATTTTAGCCATATCTTGACCTGAAGTGTACGAGCCGTCGCCCAAACCAAGGGCGGAGTTAATATGGTTTCTGGCTATTCTAGCTGCTTCAGCAACTGGCTCTTTGTGCCCTAACACATGCTCTGTGATAAGTTCGGGCACTCCTTGAGCAGCCTCGTCGATGAGTCGCTTTCTGCCACTGTCGCTTAACGAAGGGTCGAGCACGCCCTTAGTCTTGTCTGGTTCGCCATGTCTAACAGTGAAAATATGTATATTTTTGCTCATAACAGCTTATTATTATAACTATTATTGGGCAATTTGTCAATGTCTCCTTGGGGAGTCCATTTTAGGCAGGCACCTCTACCTCTGGTAAAATGAACAGATGAAAATATTGGGTATCGAGACAAGTTGTGATGAAACTGCGGCAGCCGTTGTGGAATCCGCCAGCCGGCGGAGGCTCACTTTGCTGTCCGACGTAGTCGCCACCAGCATGGATTTGCATGTGAAATATGGTGGCGTGGTACCAGAAGTCGCCGCCCGTAGCCATATCGAATCTATCACCCCAGTGATTCAGCAAGCCCTGCACGACGCTCATTGCACGTGGTCGGATATAGACGGCATCGCTGTAACCTACGGGGCTGGGCTTGGTGGTAGCCTGTTAATTGGTGTTTTAACGGCTCGAACACTAGCAATTATTCACAATAAACCGCTGTATGCCATCAACCACGTAGAGGGTCACCTGTATGCCAACTTTATAACTGATACTCCCCTGCTCGGCTACGCACTTCCTAGTTCACAACCAGAATTCCCTGCTCTTGGTCTGATTGTCAGTGGTGGGCACAGCCAACTGGTACTATTTCGCAACCATTTTGACTACACTCTTTTGGGCCAAACCAACGACGATGCTATTGGTGAGGCCTTTGATAAAGTTGCCAAAATCCTCGGCCTGCCCTACCCCGGTGGTCCGAGTGTTAGCAAAAAAGCCGAAACCGGCAACCCGTTCAAGTACAAACTTCCTAAGGCAAAAATGTCTGAGCGATATGACTTTAGCTTTTCAGGACTCAAAACAGCCGTTTTAAGGTTAGCCCAGAGTGAGTGCGGTAAAAGTTACGACTTCCCTTCCTCAAAACTGTCAGAGCTGCTCTCTGAGGCTCAGAAGGCAGATATTGCAGCCAGCTTCCAGCGTATTGCCATAGAAACAGTGGTAGATAAGACCGTCCAAGCCTTTGAAGAATTCCAGCCAAAGACGGTTATCATCGGTGGTGGCGTGGCTAGTAGCCCAGAACTTCGTAAGCAATTATCAGCAAGACTCCCCTTGCCTGTCAGTTACAGCGACCCAAAACTGTGTACCGACAACGGCGCGATGATTGCCGCTCTTGGCAGTTTCAAAGCCATGCACAAACAGCCGAAAGCCAATCCTTACTCCCTAGAAATTGCCCCAAACCTTAGCATGTAACCTTAGGCTATACCACGGAGGTCTATGGTATCGATGTTGGTGCCAACTTCGATGTTTCGCATACTAATATCCGCCCCGTCCATCAACCGAAGAAGCTCACGCAGTTTATCATCATCCAATTGGGGTTGTAGTTTGTCCAGTTCAACGTCCAATTTTATGCTGCCTAACACTCCCTTAGCCCAGTCCGGATCATTTACATCAGGGACAGGTATGTCTTGGCTGGGTTCTGGTAAGTCTTTGTCACTTCTGGAGACGTTGTTACTAGTTCTGTATGTAGCAGAGGCAGTTCCGTGATCAGCTGGGTTTTTGTCAATTTCATAAGCCTCTGTGACAAAGACCTTTTTATCGCCAACAGACAATTCAAGATTGGGATATGTAAACATCACTTTGGTTACTGCGCTGCCCTGTTCGGTTATCTGATCCAAATACATAGTGCCAAGTTGACCATTTTGCATGGTCATCGGAAAACTAACAGATCGATGGGCAGAAGTATACTCATTTAATGTGGCGCGATCGTCAACGTCACCACCCGGCAAGCCAAGATCTGGAATAGAAAACTCCTCAACTTGGCTATTTACCCCTTCGAGTAGTTCTTCGGCCTTGGTGCAGACTGCATCAATCAATACTTCATCGATGTGTGTTTCGGGGTTTTGTGGCGCTGGAAGTGTATCTGTCATGCGTAGTGTTATTATGCTATCTTGTCATTTCTTTAGCAATGAATATTTGCGCGGGGTCGAAGACGACAACCTCGTGTTTGCGCGGATTCACTAGGCCATCGTACCCCTGTGGTACTGCATCGATACTGCCACTTTCGATGCCTGACCCTACCTCTACTGCCAAGGGATTTCGCATCTTTAGAATTACAGCGTAAACAGACGACTGCCCTGAATCACTTTGCTCATGTTGCTCGGCACGCAAAGTATCGGCAAAAAAACGTGCTGGATTGAGCCTTTCAGAAAAATATATACCATGCTGCCCCTGCCCTGTATGCCTTGGATTATCTCTGTTAAATTCAGTCACCCCACTATGACCTCCGTGATAAAAAATTAACGGTACACCGTCTTGTCTGGCAACCACGTCAGCACCATTTTCACCGACCCAAGCCTTATATGCTTCAGATTCCACAATAGCTGTGAGCTCTTCGTCTGATAATTCAGCAACTGGGCTAGGTTGCGGTTCGATTTGGGTTTCAGTTGTCATTATTTTTATTTTTTTGATTAACGAAATTATTGTAGCAAAATTTCACCAATTTGTCAATCCCAGTACCAGAGGTCGCCTTGTTTTGTAATCCGATTGCAGACTACAAAAACAAAGGACTCGATACGGGACGGGTGTTGCACCCCCGTTAAATAATTGTTATGATTACTATGCAAAACAAAAAGTTCGGGGACCGCTTGTACGACCATACAAGCCGCACATTTGGAACAAAAGATCAGTCAAAGAGGAAAGTATAGAGGGTTTTCGTGGGAAAACCTTGTGTAGTTTTGTCTTTTTCACATGAAACGATAACAGAGGTGCTGGCTATTTATTCAAAGGGTTGATATGCTTTTACTAACATGACTTTGAGCAAAGCCTATCAGCCCAATGAGCACGAATCTAACATCTACAAGCTGTGGGTAGACAGCGGTGCATTCAAGCCCAAAAAGGGAAGTGGTGACCCCTATAGTATTGTTATGCCACCACCTAACGCAAATGGTGACTTGCACACTGGCCACGCCCTAATGCTGGCGCTAGAAGACATCGCCATACGTTTTCAGAGAATGCAGGGTAGGGAAACCTTGTGGCTACCAGGGGCGGACCATGCTGGTTTTGAAACTCAAGTGGTCTACGAAAAAAAGCTCGCCAAAGAAGGCAGAAGTCGTTTCGACTTTACTAGGGAAGAGCTATATAAGCAGATTTGGGATTTTGTAGCCGATAATCGGCAAACCTTCGAGAACCAGTTTCGAAGAATTGGAGTCAGCGCAGATTGGGATAGGTTTACATATACTTTGGACAAAAAGATTATTAGTACTGCCTACCAAACCTTCAAAAAAATGTGGAATGAGAAGCTGATTTACAGAGGTGAAAGACTGGTAAATTATTGCACACACCACCGCACTGGTTTTGCCGATATTGAGGTTGAATACAAGGACGTGACTACGCCGCTTTACTACATGAAGTATGGGCCGTTTGAGCTTGCCACAACAAGACCCGAGACTAAGTTTGGTGACACCGCTGTGGCAGTTCACCCTACCGACAAGCGTTATAAAAAATGGGTAGGCCAAACCGTAACCGTAGAGGGTGTAAATGGGCCTTTCGAGGTGCGGGTAGTAGCTGATGAGATGGTCGATCCAAAGTTTGGAACAGGGGTGGTTAAGATTACTCCTGCGCACTCGTTTGATGACTGGGAAGTTGCCCAGCGGCACAATCTGCAACCTGTTCGAGTGATAGACCACGATGGCACATTAAATCACAAGACAGGCAGGTTCGCCGGCATGACGATAATGGATGGCCGAAAAGCCGTTGCTAAAGCTTTGGAAGAAAAAGGCTTGCTGCTAAAAGTAGATAAGAACTACAAAACTCGTGTTGGCCACTGTTATAAATGTGGCACCGTGATAGAACCCATGCTTATGGAGCAGTGGTTCATCGACATGCAGCCGCTCGCCAAAAAGGCAATTACGTCTCTGGAAAACAAAGAAATCACATTCTACCCAGACAGCAAACGCAAGCAGTTAATCGGCTACCTAGAAGGATTAAGGGACTGGAACATCAGCCGGCAGATTGCTTGGGGTATACCGATCCCCGCATTTCAGAACATAAACGACAGAGACGACTGGATCTATGACAAGCGTGTTGACCAAGAAACCATTGAAGTCGATGGCAAAACCTACCGCCGTGATCCAGACGTATTTGATACTTGGTTCTCAAGCAGCAGTTGGCCATACGCAACAATGGATTACCCAGAAGGTGAAGATTTCAAGCGCTTTTACCCAACCAGCCTAATGGAAACTGGCGGCGAAATCCTATATCCGTGGGTATCCCGTATGATCATGATGGGGCTGTATGTAACAGGGAAGATTCCGTTCAAAGAAGTCTACATTCACGGCTACGTGTTGGCAGAAGACGGCAGCAAAATGAGCAAGTCGGTCGGCAACGTCATTAACCCGCTAGCGGCAATTGATGAGTACGGCTCAGACGCCCTACGCATGGGCATTGTGGCTGGACGTGTGCCAGCAGTGAATCGTGGCTACGACCCGCGCAAAGTCGAAGACGCGCGCAACTTTTGTAACAAACTGTGGAATATTGCTCGGTTTATTGAAAGCAAGGTAGGGACGATTGAGCCTACTTCAAAACCTGATCCCGAAAGCATTGCCGATTTCTGGATATTGACTAAAATACAACGTTCTGAAAGAAGTATACGAACGTCTTTGGACAAATATCGCTTTGCTGAAGCTTATGATGAGCTGTACCACTTGGTGTGGGACGATTTTGCCGATTGGTATATAGAATCTTCCAAAACCCAGCAAAATGATGCCACGCTGGCTTGGGCACTTCGGACCATTTTGCAACTGGCACACCCGTTTGCGCCATTTTTGACCGAAACTATCTGGCAGGCACTGGGCTTTGCGACTGGTCAAAAAACCTTGACCCAGAGTCCGTGGCCTATAACTAGCGAAACGCCCATTTCACAAAGCAAAGCATTTGATAAGCTAAAATTGCTCATAGAAGAAATACGCTTTGTACAAGCTACTTTGGGGGAACGCAAACTCGTCCTGAAATACACCAATTCACCCCTGTTAAGTGAACAATCCGATCTGATTAAGTCACTGACTGGGCTTAGTGAGGTAGCAACCGGTGAGGCAGGGAAGGGTGGCATCAGTTTGAACCGATCTGGCTTAGTCTGTTGGCTTGCTGTGAACGAGATTACCGCCAAAAAATTTCACGCCGCACTAACCCAAAAATTAGATGAGCAGGGAAGGGTAGTTCAGCAGCTAGAAGCACGCTTAAAAAATAAGTCGTACGTAAAAAATGCTCCGAAAAAGATTGTCGACCAAACCAAACAACAACTTGAAGAAACCACTGAGTTATTCAAAAAACTTCAGAAAGATGTGAAAAGTTTTAGTTAGAGCTAACTCACATTTACCTGTTAGCTAACAGACGCTTCCGGCTCTAACGCCTGCCGAACATGGTCAGCGCTTTCCTCGGGGCGATAGTCATCAAACCAAAGTACGTGCCAGCCCATTTTCTCGGCTGCCATCAGGTTGGCACGCGAATCGTCGACCAGTAATATCTCGTTTGGCTGAACATTGGCTCGCTCCTGAGCGATTTTGTAGATTTCAGGCTCTGGTTTGATGGTGCCGACCTCTGAGGAATCAATGATTGCAGAGTAGGGGAGGCTGGGCAAGATCTCCCTCGCCAGCATGGCATCAATAAATCCGGGCATAATGTTACTAAGTAGTCCAATATGATAATTTTCTGATGCCCACTGGAGTAATGTTGCCATCTCCTCAATAGGGTCGATTGCCTCAAGATAATAATCCAACCAGTCGATTGCACTCGTCCCAATCCTCTCGGCAAAAATCTTGTCAAACTCCTCAACTGTCATTTCACCCCTGCAAACTTCATCGTTATAGTGCCAAAAAGTTGATTCAATAATGTCGGCTGGGGCACCGGTTTCTTGCGCCAATTTTGTGAATGCACGGTGGAAAAATCGCACCAAACAACCATTAATATCAAAGTAAATAAAGCGCACGCCGCTCTTGGAACGCTTTTTTAGCATCTCAACTGGCTTAGGACCTATTTCACCCAACAGATCACCTAACGTGGTGTTGAGCGCCGCGGCGATGCTCTGAATCGTGAAAATCGATGGTGCTTTGATAGCGCCGCGTTCAATTTTTGCCAAAGTTGAATAACTAAGCCCAGCCTTTTGACACAGCTCTTGCTGTGTCAGCCCAGCTTTTTTTCGAACATTTTGTAATTGCCTTCCTAGGCCCACCTCGTCCATTGACCTAATGATACTGATTTTTGCGGTTGCTGACTAGTACTAAAAGGCTAGCTAGCCAACATACTGATCAGTGTCACGGCTACCAAAAAGGCTATACCAGCACTAATTGCAGCTCCAATAAGTGAGCTTTGCTTGTTGCCACCTGTTTGACGCAACATCTTGGTATACACCCAAACGCCCAATGGTCCAGCCACAAATAAAGAAATCATAACGTTTGAAAACATAGCTATAGTCTACCTTACTTTATGGCAATTTTTTCAGCAATTTTTGCCAGTTCATCGTGGTTTGGCTCACTTGTTGTGTCTTGTTTCGCACGAAATTGATCACCAGTATTAATTGCGAATAGTTTTGCATGAACATGCGGGACATCTAATCCCTCAATTTGTACGCTAACACGTATTTTGTCAGAGAAAACTTCTTTTAGGCGTTGGCCAACTCTTTTCACGGTGGCAAAAAAAGCAATGTAGTCGTCATCACTTAGATCTAGAAATGTTTCAACCTGTTTTTTGGAAACCACAAGAGTCATCCCAGGTTGTACTGGGTGAATGTCTAAAAATGCAATTGTGCGCTCATCTTCGTAAATTTTGTGGCAAGGCACTTCGCCTTTGATGATTTTGGTAAAAATACTGTCCTGCATAACTAAAGTCTGGCACTGGCACAACATTCATGCAAGTACTTTGACCGACATGTCGTACAATATGCTTATGATTTTTGTTCGAAAGCTAGGGCTTTGGGCAGCCAGCGGTTTACTAAAGACAATGTTACTGTCGCTGGCTTTGGTAAGTGCGGTTGTTCTGGTGTTTGGTACACCCAAACACATAAAAAGTGTACTCAAAGCTGAAAATGTCTACGAAACCGCCCGCGACACGATTCTCGAAAAAGCCAAAGACAGTGCCAGCCAACAATCTGACACGCAGCTTCCGATTTCTGATCCCGATATACAGCAGATCGTAAAAGATGCCGTGCCCATTGATTTTTTAGAATCAAGTGGTAATGAAGTCATTGACGGTCTGTATGCATGGCTTGAAGGTAAAACAACCAAACCGGAATTTTCAATCGAGACAACAGAAGTCCGCGCCCGTTTTATAGTTTTGCTTGGCGATTACACCGAGAAGAAATACGTTGCTCTGCCTATTTGCTCTAAGACTGAAGAGAGAAAAATCAACCCAAGCGAGCCGTTTGATCCATTCAATTCAACTTGCCGCCCGTCCGCTCTATCGGCGGTGGTGGTACGGTCACAGCTTGTCAGCCAACTCGAAAAAGGTGATTTCTTCAAAGCACCAGACATTTCGAGTGCAAACTTGTCAAAAGATACAAACGGCCAAACCATATTTGATAGCTTGAGTGAAGCACCAAAAGCCTATCAATTTTCTCAAACATCACCACTCATTTTTGAAGTTCTGGCGCTGTTAATGGCTGCAGGGGTAATATTTTTGCACTGGGGAAAGAGAAAAGGGCTACGAAGCGTGGGGATATCTCTTGTCAGCACCGGTGTAGTTTTAGCTGGATTGAGCTATTTGGCATCAAGCCTATTCCACAAACAGATTCAGCCAACCGGTAGCCTAGGTAAAACATTTCAGAGCAATAGCCTTCAAAAATCTTTGGCAGGGGTGATTGATTCATTGGGCCAGATATTTAGCCAGAAATTAATCTGGTTTGGACTAGCCTATTCATTAATCGGCATAGCCCTAATTCTGGTAGCAAAGTATTGGAAAAAACAGACTAAAGACGAAGCCAAGAAAAAAGAAGATCCTGCTCCACCGACTGATTCAACGGAAGACACTACAAAAAGCTCAAAAAAAATCGATTCTAAATAAGCCCTGTGGTGGAACACGGGTCTAGAACTTTGTTGGGTCCTTCGACTCGTTTCACTCGCTCTCTTCGAGCCTGAGCGATGAGACTCAGGTCTCAGAGTCGATGGCAGGATCATTCTCCGCTCTGGCTTGCCATGAGCAAGCGCAGCGCGTCGAATGGCGGAAGGGGTGGGATAGTGCACATTAATCTGTGCGCCAAGTAAACTTGGGCAACAGACTAATGACCGAACCACATTGGGTTCAATCTCAAGCTTTCTTCAAGAAAGCCAAACCCAAACCTTGCGGA
>CAYGHF010000002.1:0-23236 GCA_964349795.1 uncultured Saccharimonas sp. (SeqCode)
TGTGAAAGGCGCCTACGTCGACAACATTTGGCACAACAATTGATTTCATGCCAAAACTTCGTTTGGCAGATCGCCTAGCAGGCTCAGAAACACTCACAACCAGATCGAACCTACGTCGTGAACGCCACACCAGCATACGCAGTACACGTGTCGCGATCCGTTCTTGCCAAGAGTAGGGAACAATGTGGAACGTGCCGACAACTGCTGTGCTCGGGGTAAAGGCGCGGATAATTCTGGCCGCTAGGAATGGGCTGTACGGCATTTGGACATGCAAAACGTCAAAGTTTTCTTTTGCCAAAAGTTTTTTTATGTCGGAGCGTTTGGCTGGCATAGGTGTAGACATCCGGTTTTGATTGAAGTGAACTCTGAGGTTCTTGCTGAGACTGTGCACGTGCCGTACGTCACGCCTTTTTGTCTCGCCAACTAGGTAGTGAACTTCGTGACCTTGCTGTGTGTACCAATGACCCAGCGTCAGCACATATTGCTGTACTCCATCGGCTTTATCCAAGCTGTCATCTAGTACAAAAGCTATTTTCATAATTTAACCAACGAGCTCTTTGTAAAGGGCTTCGTATTGATCCACAACTTTGTCATAGGCAAATTGGCTGACATATTGTTGAGCCCACTGTTTCCACTGCTTGCGTAAAGCTTCGTCAAACAACAGCGCTTCAAGTTTTTGGGCAAATTCGTGGGTATGTTTTGGGTTTACCAGTGAAACATCGACTTGAGGTTTTAGTACCGACCGATAGCCGGGGTTATCGCCAGCTAAAGTTGGAACGTTACATGCCATTGCCTCCAGCAGCACAATACCAAAACTTTCACCAAACAGTGCCGGCGAGCAAAAGACTGTGGCTGAATTCAGCAGCTGCAGTTTCTTGTCGTCAGATATGTAGCCCAAAAATACTACGTTTGGTAAATCATCCGCCAATTCTTCTAGCTTCTCTCTATCAGGCCCGTCACCAGCAATAACCAGTGAGACATCAGGGTGCTCTTGAGCCAAAGTTCGGTAGGCTTTTATTAGGTACTTCACGCCTTTGCGCTTTTCTAGACGGCCAATGTACAAGATATTTTTGTCTTTACTTACTTCACGACTCGCAGTGTAGCGGCTTAGGTCTATACCATTTGGGATAATGTTGATAGGCGCATCAGTCAGTGTTTGCACATACTCAGCAGCGGCATCAGAAACGGCAGTATATGAGTCTAGGTACTTCAGAATAGATCTGGTGTATGGCGTTATGACCTTCTCAATAGTCCGACTCATGATTGTGTCTGGCAATTTAGCATGGAAGGTGGCAACGTTTTTGGCTCCACTTTTGGCAAGAATCTGGCGGCTGACAATAGGAACCCACGGTTCATGAAAATGCAGAATATCAAACTGGTAAGCATCCAGAGTTTTTTGCAAGACGTCGATTTTTACGCTTACGGACACTTGAGTTGTTGTATGAAAAGGCGATTTGAAATCAGTCGAGGAGCCAAGTAGTACGATGTTCCCCGGAATTTCATCTGGAACAGTTCTGGGGGTTGGTGTAATTATGTGAACGTCGTGGCCACGAGTCGCCAACTGTTTCTGCATAGCCAGCACGCACTCTTGCACACCACCACCTTTAAAAATATTGTACGGGCAAACCAGTCCGATCTTCATATTGCTGCCATTATAACAGATAGGTGTTGGTTAGGGCTTAGGATCGAGCAAGGACACGACGAAGTTTTTGTGGCACAAATGGGGCAACATCTTCTGCGGTGGCAATAATGGTGGGGGCGTGTGCACTGACTTTAGACTCAA
Organism: uncultured Saccharimonas sp. (SeqCode); assembly: GCA_964349795.1. Taxonomy (GTDB): domain Bacteria; phylum Patescibacteriota; class Saccharimonadia; order Saccharimonadales; family OMJO01; genus CAYGHF01. The sequence continues at coordinate 1,784 of CAYGHF010000002.1, forward strand.
GTACGTGGACTCCATTAAATATTATGTTTAGATGCTGCTCCACAACACGATTATCAAAGTACCTGTCGCCCTGAACAGCTACGTGATAGACTGGCAAATCCACCTGTGCATTACACAAATCAGCGGTTAGCATACTAACAGTGGTGTCCATGTAAGTGCGAATATCGTTGCATTGCCATAGCACTATCTCAAAATCAATCCTACGTTTCATCTCCACAGCATCTGCCCCTTTGAGCTTACTGTGCTTATCGCCCATTGAACCATAGACCATACGTATCATAGGTGCTCTGAGTACGACGTATTTAGCAAACATAGCTGGCAAAGCGCCAGAGAAAAAACTTGAGCCCCAACGCATCAGCAAATAGTTGCGGCGTTTGAACTTGAAATCGTCCTTGTGAACAAAGCCAACCACACTGACTAGTACGTCTACCTTTTTTGCCAGCTCTGGGTAACGTTGTAGCATGCGTGTAGCAACCAAAAATCCCATGGACATGCCCATAATGGTGACTCGGCGTCTTTTGTAGCGCAGCTTCACAAACGAAGCCAAATAATCTGCCAAGTTATCAAGCGTTGGCTTTTCACCAATTTTGTAAAAACTTTCCATGCCGCCAAGTCCGGGCAAGTCTGGCATAGTAATTGCCCCGTACTTGTTCAAATCTTCTGCCATGCCAAATAGCCGCTCTAGGCTGGCATGGTGACCGTACACCAGCAGTATTTCTTTGTGTTTACCTTTTGGGGCAGGCAAACGAAGCATGCGCCCACGCAGGCCATTCATTACAAGTGGCTCAACGTAATCAGCTGGGTCAAGAACTTTTTTTGTTGCCATATCTCCCTAAACTCTACGACAGATGACCACCAAAGAGCAACCATAAGAATATATGTATTCGCCAAAACCAGCATTTTAAGGTAAAATCTATCTGTTAATGGGACGTGGCCAAGTGGTAAGGCACCAGTTTTTGGTACTGGCATTCGTAGGTTCGAATCCTACCGTCCCAGCCATTTATTTTCGTATCTAAAGCAACCAAACTCGCTAATCTGTTAGTTTGTTTATTCCCTACAACAATACCAAACAGAATTCGAACCCACCCCTATAGCACGGTTCGAATTCTTTCTGCCCACCAAATGGTTCGATTCTAAATCGGGGTCTGGCACACAGGCTATAATTACTAGATAATGAAATCACATCTAATTTCACAAGTTGTATTGAAACAGTTCGCTAACTCAAAACGAGAAATTGTTGTCCACACAAAAGACACCGAAACAACCGAACTTAAGCCAATAGATAGCGTGGCCTACTTAGATGTTGACGAAAAACTCATTAAACATTTAGAAGAAAAATGGTCAAATAGTGTTGAAGATGACGCCGACCGTGCTATAAATGCACTAAAGAATAACAATCTGGTTGTGGTCCAAAAACACATCACGGCGATCAAGAGCCTGATGGCACTTCATTTCATTAGAAGCCAAGTGTTCCATCTGATAGAGCTCAACAAACACTTAATAACTCAGACTTTTGAGCAGATCAAAATGGCATATAGTACTGCCTATCCGCAGTACGCCGAGTCGATTGAGAAATTTACCCAAGCGGAATATAACAAAGCACCTCACGATATTGCCGTAAAGGTGATGGAGAAATATATTCCTATGGTTGAGGCCTATATTGCAGATCCAGAGATAGGATTTGAGATCGGAGAGGCACAGGACGACGCAGTTTTTATTATTAGTGACATTCCTACTATTACTACTGACGGTAAAGGAACCTGCGGAGTACCCATAACTAAGGCAAAAGCTTTCGGGATGCCTTTGACGCCCAAGCATTTTGTAACCCTGAAGAAGAACCCAGAGACACGAAAGTATAAGAAAATGAGAGCACAGCAGGTAGAAAATACTAATAAAAGACAGCAAGCTCAGATGATCAAAGAATTCTATTCGCTCTAACCTCTACATCAGTAATCTGAGTTAGGGTCAAACTTCTCAACTCTCTCATAAACGACATTAGAGTTCTTGTGAGGCTTGAAATCATAATGATACTCGATCATTTGAAGTCTAAAGTTCGATGGTGGTATACGTATACGTTTGCCAAAACTAACTTCTTTTTCCAGCGCTAACTTTTTGCTTGGCTCCATATCTAATTCATCTTCGTCCGTCCATTGACCGGTTGTCTCAGACAAAGGTTTTACGTAAATTGAGGTCCCTGAGCTAAGACCAATATCTTTTAGTATCAAAAGCATAAAACAGCTTTCAAAAATTACGGGTGGTTTTTTGAGTGCCACAGCTAGATCCCTCAAGATCTTTATTTTGTTATACTCAAATCTTTCATCTAAACTTGCTGATCTATAGGTCTTCTCAGAGAGCAAGTTTCCCCCAAGCAGCTCGTTCAACTTTTCAGACAAATAGGTCTTACCGCTACCGTCCCTACCGTCAATGCTAATGATCTTAAATTTCCCATTCTTGAGATATTTAACAAGTTCATCAAAATCCCTAATGACTAACGACATAACTTAACTATACTTTAAACAGTGTAAGCTTCTAATAGATTAGTGAAGGAGATATATGCCTAAGTACACATTAGAGATTCAGATTAACACAGCCCAAAGCATACTTACCTTGGTCGATGGCGTTACCCAGGAGTTTAATATAAAAGATTACACATTCAAAAGTGCGGTACTAGACTTTGATAAGCGCCCTGGATACAGGTATTACGTTTCAAAGGGTGTTGATGCAGACAGTATGTTTGCTGCTTATGATACTTTTATGAAGGAGTTGATGGTGGTCACTGATTCAATGGCCTACTTTTATTCTCAGCCCGTAACTGTTGAGTACTGGAATATATTGATCAAAAAAGAAGGTGATGATAATGCTTATCTGGGCGGCTATTCTTTGCGCCCAGCTACCTCCATGTCCGATTACAGCATGATAGATCCAGAACTTATTAGCATCATTGATAAGGCTGAACACAATGAAGAGTTACAGAATAGTCTTTGGATCTATAATAATATCGCAAAAATAGATGGCGTGGACTACGACCCATCTAGCCATCAGTTTGGCTTGTGCCAGCTAGTTGAGTCGTTAGCAGACAAAGAAGAGGTTCCGAAATGTAAGAAGTGTGGTCAAGGTGGCTATAAGAAAACTTCCCGACCTAGTATTAAGACAATCTTAGGTACAGAACTTTACAACAAGTTATACGGAGGCAGTGATATATTACGTAACCGCCTAGGTCACGGTAATCTTGTCGGCGGTACTTTACTTGCAAATGAGGATGTTGAAGAAGTTATCCTTAAAACTTCAGATAAGATAGCCGACAAATACGAAGCTAAGAATAAAGTAACATCGACAATGACCGACAGGATACGTGGTACTAGTGTTTGGAATGGAGCAGCCTATGGGATTAAGCATAACGAAATGGGCCTTGAGGAATGTCTAAGCATACATAAAGAAGATGGCCTATCGCATGAGCGTGGACCAATTCCTAGGGCCTGGTAATCACTCCTCGCCCTCTTTTACCGGCAATTTTTTCTTACTATCTAGATAGGATAACAATATATACAGTTCAACCAAGTTATCAGCTATTTCTCGTGCGTCTTCTATGGTGAATTCCTTGCCTTGTTCTTGTTCCAGAATGAACTTTAGTTCTTGGTATTGTGTCTCTGTTATTTGTATTACAACAGGCGAGTACATGCTAACTCCTTAGAAGTTCGAGACTCATACTCTGTGCCCAGCCATGGTTCGACAAGCTCACCATTTATGGTTGAGGTTGGTGGACCATTTTTGATGTAGGGCTTCGAACGCACGAGTGAAGCATTCGGAGGTGAAGATTGCCGGTGGCAATCTGCAAGAAAACCTTCTCTTGAAAACTGGTTTTCAAAGACGAAGTTTTGAGGTCGCGGAACGTGACCGAATCCTACCGTCCCAGCCACATTGACATATTCTTATTAAGTGATACTATATACTCAGTAATATATGGGAAACATAGCATGGTAAACAGAGGCCCACGATTTGATCCTTCAATTAGTTCTGCTACTTTACGTGCCATTTTTGGCCCGGAAGTAGGTCCTGAATTTGCAGTTGAGCTTGTTGGCGCACTTGCTGACGGTATTATTCCGAGTGCGACTGATGATGTATTAGTTGACGGTAGCGACGCGCAAGGCCGAAGCATCGATGAAGTCTTAGCTGGTGTCTTTGGTGTTACTGCAGCAGAACTTTGCGTTTCAGGAATTAAACTAGCCATACCCACAGCTGAATAAATACTAGTCATCTTCGTTCCTTCTTGTTGAACTTTCTACATTATTCTCGAGCTCATCCACCCCTATTAAAGTCCTATAATCATTCTTAAGACCTAGCCAGTATATATTTGTACCCAGTCAGACTAATATCTATAGTGCCTGTGATTCGTAGGGTTTTGCGTCTTGCGGACCACGCTCGACGTATCGTTGCGCAACTACCTTCAGTGTATCTTCGGATCCTAAGGCCAACCTATCCTTTAGAGATATTGCCGAGATAGAAGTAGGATTCCAAACCGTCGCGTACGGATGAACCAATGCTCGATATGTACCATCACCATGTGATACGGCTTCTGCTAGAGCCCTGTCTTCTCCAGGCCAATAGTTCGGTATGCCCATTATAAGATCAAGGACGTGCCTTTCTTTAATATGTACGCCCATATTTGGACCAAACTGTATTGCACGATCAATATTACCTACATCAGCATTAGTAATTGTTCGTCCAGCCCGATACACAGACCTAAGAATAGCTTCGACTCTTGGACTCCCCGTATACCAAACAGGACCACCCACAACTACTGGGGTTTCAGCACTAGATATGGGAGATACCATATGTCGATGCCATCTTTGAGGGAATATTGGTCTAGCGTCTGCATCAAGAATGAGAAGAGGTTGCAGTGCGCGGCGCCCTAAGTGTTCTAAAGCCTTTTGTATCGCAGGCATCTTTCCTTGTTGCTCTATATCTACAACATAGGCACCAAAATCTTCAGCTATAGTCGCTGTGGCGTCAGTTGATCCATTAACTGCCACTATAGGTTCAACAAGATCAGCTGGCAATGCTTCAAGAGTGCGCCCAAGCCTTAACTCTTCATTAAAAGCAGGAATAATAACCGGTGTTTTCATTAATACATATTATACAACAATATTTAATCAATTACTACTAAACCTTGTCCAGCAGGCACCTGCCTGTAAGGTTTGGGGCATGTTCCTCATCCCCAGCTATGTAGCTTCTACCATCCTCTTGCTTATATACATAGACCGCATCTGTTAAGATAGATAGTTATGGATCAACTACCGAAAAATGCATTTGCGCTTCTGCGCCAAACGGCTCGTCCATTTAAATGGAAGTTGATACTGTTTTTTGCCCTCACGCTGTGCGGTATCACCATGTGGGCTGGTTCTTCATTTGTTATCAGACAATTAGTGAACGAATTGGTTGACAGTGGCACAGCGACTAGAACAGCCTGGGGTTTGGTGGGCTTGTTTGTACTGACACGCTTTTGTGACGAGTGGTTCTGGCGACTAGGCGAGTACTCTATGCGTAGCACTAAGCCATACATGATTGAGAGAGTACGATCATCGCTATTTGATTACACATTCCGCAAACACTATAACTTTTTTGTGAACTCCAGCAGTGGTCAGCTTGGCCACTGGATCAACCAGACCACAAATACCGTAAACGAAGTGGTAGACAACACCATTTGGGGTGTATGGCCCCAAGCCATGGGCATGCTGCTGTCTGCCTTCTTCCTATTTATATCCAACTGGGTTTTGGCCCTGATCTTTTCTATGTGGTTGATTCTGCTATTTACCTTCACCATAAAGCGCGGTAAACATTTTGGTAAGCTGGTTGAAGTCGAGAGCGAATCTCGAAGCCAAGCTTCTGGTTTGGTTGTAGATGCCCTGGCAAATCACATGAGCGTCCGGGTTTTTAACGCACGAAACAGGGAACTAGAACGACTAAGCAAACAACAAGATGACATCATCAGCAAGTGGCGAACCTCATGGGGTTATCACATTGTAACTAACGCGGTAAAAGGCAACAGCATCCCAATAATCGGGGCTTTGTCCCTCTCAACTATGCTTTTGCTCTTTAACAGCAAATCTATAAGTGTTGGTGATGTTACACTTTTCATCGCTTATTTCACAGCCGCCAGTAGCGCGGTTTGGGAACTTTCATGGCAACTTGATTTGTACTACCGTAGCTTTGGCACAATTGATAACGCTATAAATGGCCTGTCTAAAGGCGAAACCGAACGCACCACTGGTGATACACCAATAAAACTTTCGTCTCACGATATAACTATGCGAAACCTGGAATTTCACTATCCCGACCAGCCCAATAAACCAGTTCTTGAAAATATAAACCTTCACTTGAAGCAAGGCGAACATGTGGGGCTTGTAGGTCATAGTGGAGCAGGCAAGACCACTCTGGTAGGTTTGTTGCTTGGGTTTTATGAACCCACTGGGGGAGATTACGAGATTGGAGGCGCTAATGTTAGCAGCATAAGTCCCGACCAGCTTCGAGACCTGATTACATACGTTCCGCAGGACACAAATCTATTTAATCGTACAGTCCGCGAAAACCTGGCCTATGCTAGAAAAAACGCAACTGATAAGCAGATCCGTCAGGCTTCCAAAGAAGCCCAAGCATTGGAGTTTATCGAACAACTACCTGAAAAATTTGACACAATGATTGGTGAACGTGGCGTTAAGTTATCAGGTGGCCAACGTCAAAGAATGGCCATCGCTAGAGCACTATTAAAGAACACACCTATCGTTTTGCTTGATGAGGCTACAAGTGCACTAGACAGCGTTAGCGAACAAGCCATTCAAAAAGCCCTGTCGACTGCAATGAAAGGGCGCACCGCACTGGTGGTAGCACATCGCTTGAGCACGCTGAGACATCTGGACAGAATCGTGGTGTTTGATGGCGGCAAGATTGCTGAAGAAGGAACCCATGACGAGCTGATAAAATTGGGCGGGATTTACGCTGATCTTTGGCGACGACAAAAAGACGGCTTCATAGCCGACTGAGGCTTTACTACAGCACAACGTCCCCTTTGCTCTTTTTGATCAGTAAATTGTGGACTGTCTTGGGGGGTGGTGGGTGGCTCCAGCTGGTTATATTTTAGTGACGAACCTTTAGATTTTTCGACAGGATATTTTGCAGCGTTTTGGGCGATCTTATCTTCTGTTGCTTGTTGGTGGTCGTGTGTAGAGCTATACTGCCAGTATGCAGGAGAGAATTCGTAGCCATTCTGTCGTGCGGTGGGTCTCTGTTCTATTGTTATGCGCCATTCTGAGCATTACGTATACGATGTGGCAATCAGGTACGACAAAAGCAGCCGCGAGTGACCAAACTATTTCGATTGGCGATGCATCGATAGTAGAAGGCGACACCAGTACCCGCACGCTGTATTTTACGGTAGCGCTGTCTAGGCCTGCCACTGCAGCGGTGAGCGTCAAATACAATTTGACCGGCTATTGGGTAGCTACTAGCGGTAGTTGCGGAGTAAGTGGCGTAGATTTTAATAGCAAATCGGGCAAAACGCAGACCATTAATTTTCCACTACTTTCTAGCGGCGTAACCAGCACTTACAAACAAATCTCTGCACAGGTTTGCTCCGATACCACGGTAGAGCCAACAGAAACCTTTATTGCTACTCTAGCCAACCCCACGAGCGGCTACAAACTGCTAAAACACATCGGTACGGGAACAATTGTTGACGACGACGCGGTGCCATCGTCTTTGCCAAGATTATCGGTAGGCGATGCCACCGTCAGCGAGGGCAATGCTGGCAATCGTGCCGTGAAGTTCACTCTATCGCTTTCACGGCCAGCTACCTCAACCGTGACAGCTTCTTACAAAATTTTGTCTGGTACAGGCGCTATGGCAGCAAACTGTGGCAGTCTATCGGCTACTGGTACGGAATGCGCCAATTACGGTGGGCAGACTAAAACCGTGAGTTTTGCTGCCGGCGCCGTTCAAAAGAATATTAGCGTTACGATTTTGCCAGATAACGCGCGTGAGTATGACGAGGTCTACAAAGTCGAGCTCATAAATGCTGTCGGCGCTTCTGTTTACAAAGCCAACGCCATCGGCACAATATCGAATGACGACGATGCCTGCGGCAGTAGCCAAGCCGCGCCAGCCCAGTACGATAGTGTAGTCGTGGTTGCCCTAGAGAACAGAACTTGGGCTTATGTTGGCGGCGTAGGGTTTGGTGGCATGCCGTATCTTTTCCAACTTGCCCAGTCGTGTAGTCATTTTTCATCGTGGTCACAACCCGACGTGAATCAAAGCAGCATGACCCAGTACGGCGCGCAGGTTACCGGCAATCTTCAGCCACAACTGATAAACAATTGTCGCCCATCGGCAACTTGCTCTACATCGGCGGACAATATTTTTCGGCAAGCCCGCGTGGCAGGCAAAACAGCCATAAACTACGTTGAAGGTGCGACAACCGGTTGCTCCGCCGCACTTAGCCACAGCGATTTACAGATGTCATGGGTCGAGTGGGTGCCAGCTATGTATATGTGGGGCGGGGATGACCAATCTTATTGCAACTCACAGGTTCGACCGCTGACAGAACTTGACCCAAACAATCTGCCAAACTTTGCCTTTATCTCGCCCAATGCTTGTAACGGTGGCCACGAGGTTTTTACTTGTGGACCTGACCCGACGGTGGACAACTGGGCACGTGCTAACATCGAACCGATTATTCAGTCGACAGCTTACAAGAACGGTAAAGTAGCCATATTTGTTTGGTATGACGAGTACGATCCAGTTCCTAATATGCAAATCGCGCCAACAGCAACAGCTGGTCCACTCGGTACGGCTGGGGTTGGTTATAGCTCAACCCTGAAGGCGTGGGAGTCTATGCTTGGGTTGCCGTGTTTAGGCAGCGCCTGCACGGCTGTTGATATGCGCGCACCGGCCGGCCTATAACAGATTGCGCTTAGCGGAATAAATCGGTTCGGAAGCCACTGAGCAGAAAAACGCGCCAAGTTTTTGTATCACCATCCCACACCAGAGCCATAATCACTTTATAGGTTTTTCCTTCTTGCACAACAGAGTAGTTGACGTATTCACTACCACTAGCATTTGATCGATTCTTACTTGGCTTAGTGCTATCTTGCTGGTATGTTATTTTTTCACCCTTTTTGCAATTTTGCTTGAACTTAGCCAACTTTTCATCTGTCAAAAGGACGTAATTCTTCTGCAACGTTGTTACGTCACAGTTTGCAATGGCTTTCATAGTTTCATCTGCAACCTGTTTAGCAGAGACAACTTCATCACCGGCAAGTCGTGGTATAAGCAACCACCCAGCCACAAAGATTGTAATAGCACATAGCACAACAAGTGGTCTTCCGAATTTACCCGTAAAAACCTTAGGAGCCTTCGACTTGTTTTTGCGAGCTTTATTTGCCATACGCTAAATATAGAACAAGCCTAGCACAAACACCACCTTAAAACACCTCGACATATGGCGCAATACGCTTATACTTGTTTATATGTCTACCAAACTGCGCAGTTCTAAAACCAATAAGAGTCGGCTCCATTCCGGTGTCATAAAAGTTGCTGGCATCCACTTTGTTTTGATTTTTGCATATGTGCTACAGATCATGGTTTACGATGCGTGGAAACTAATCAACCCAGAAACTGTCCTGCTGAGATGGATGATGGCAGCTTTTATGCTCCTAGTTACCACGGCTGTTTGGTACCTTGCTCACACCCAAGTATCTTCCACTAGTTCATACAAAGTGTTGGTTTGGGCTTTGATACTTGCCGACGTCTCGCTTGCATCGTTTAACGTTTACACCCAACGAGGCATGGCAAGCAGGGCGGTTGCGCTTTACGCCATTCCAATTGTGGTTTCGGCGGTGCTTGCCAGCAGAGCAGCGCTTTTAGCAACAGCCACGTTGTGCGTCGCGGCCTACACTACAACCGCTGTTAGCTATTTTGTTTTGAATTTTAACGAAGGTTATAAAATTGAACTCTACGGCGAAGTTGGTTCGTACAGTTTTTTGTTCTTGATCTTGGCGGCACTGCTCTGGGTAGCGATAAGACCACACCGGACCACTGGCAAGTAGTCTACGGTTTTTTGCGTAGCATAAGTCGCAAGTTGGATATGTAATGGCGAGGGTTAGTATTTGGGTGGGCCTTCAAATACGCCAGATGACTCTCGACAAACGATATGCGGTTGTCTGGCCAAATGATCGTATTTGCCCGATAGGCAGATTTGGTGACTAGATTGGGGTCAGACTCCATCCGCTTCAAGGCTTCAATAACTTCGACTTCTTCCATAACTAGATTACTCAAACTGAAGCCTTGGGCTTCTTCTTTTCTTTGCGACCCTTGTCTTTGGACATAATATCCTCTCTCTTAAACATCATTATACTCTTGTCAGGTCATAAAACCTATCTGTCGTTAAAGCTTAAGCTGGACAACCCGTGCATCTTATGCTATTATTACAGTAATTGTTTTATGAATCCGGGTTTGTGACTAAATGAGTTACTCGATTTCATTGGGCAACACATCACAAACTAACTAAAGGATTCTTTTTTTATGTACAGACAACAAAAACGAGTTGGCCCTAGTGGGTCACGGCGCGGATTAAGCTATTCTTCTGCTAATCGACGTCCCCGCACAAACAACAGGGGCGGACGAAGGCAAAATATTGACCATGCAAAATTTGTTAAGGTTGCTTCACCGCAGAATACTACGGACTATGAAGCTACCAACAAGTTCAATGATTTTGAGATCAGCGAGCTGTTGAAGCAAAATATTGCTACCCGCAACTACATATCACCATCACACATCCAAGACATGTCTATTCCTGTAGCATTGACTGGTAAAGATGTTATTGGTATTGCAAATACGGGAACTGGCAAAACAGCCGCCTTTTCTATTCCCCTGATTGACAGCATCATCCGAGATAAGACAAAACGGGCGCTAATTATCGCCCCAACTAGGGAACTTGCTGTGCAGATTGAGGACGAAATTCGTCAATTTGCCAAAGGTACCGGACTATTTGGAACTCTGCTGATTGGTGGCATGCCAATTGTTAAACAATTTCGTGAGCTAAGGCAAAAACCGGAAATCGTCATTGGCACACCTGGGCGTATCAAAGATCACGTAGAGCGTGGTGAACTAGTCCTGAACACCTTCAACATAGCTGTTCTCGATGAGGTCGACCGCATGGTAGACATGGGATTCATCAATGACATCCGCTATTTACTCAATGGTCTCAACAAAGACAGACAATCGCTCTTCTTTTCAGCTACGCTAGATGCCAATTTACGCAGTCTGATCGAAAGCTTTATGCGTGATCCTGTCATGATATCTGTCAAAAGCGGCGAAACAAGTGATAACGTTCATCAAGATGTTGTCTATTTCAATGGTCCATCTGAAAAAGTTAACGCTTTGCACGATGTGCTCAACAAGCCCGAGGTTGAAAAGGTTCTGATATTTAGCGAAACCAAACGCAATGTTGAAAAGTTGAGCAGCGGACTTCAGCAGCTTGGCTACAAAGCCGAGTCCATTCATGGTAATAAATCTCAGTCCCAAAGACAAAGGGCACTCGATAACTTCCGAGATAATCGGGTAAATATTCTGGTTGCCACTGACGTTGCGGCGCGAGGCATTGATGTGTCCGACATCACTCACGTCATTAACTTTGATATTCCAAATACCTATGACGACTACACTCACCGTGTTGGTCGTGCTGGGCGAGGTAACAATACCGGCTACGCCCTAACTTTTGTCGAGCAAGCCCGTCAAAACAGCTACAGCCGCTAAGCCTGAACTTTTGTGGCCTTACTTGTATTTTGATTTGACTTGGAACAGCAAGTAAAAACCGACTGCGGAACCTAGTAGGCTGAACAAAAAGCCCCCGAAACCCCGTTGGCTAATGAATATCTGGACGACTGCGTAGGCGACATTTACTAACGATCCAAGAAATAGCAAATTCCAACCCTTGCTGCTACGTGTCTTTAGGTGTGGATATGCCATAAGTAATATGACTCCCTCGACTAGCAAGGCGACTACACCAGCGTAAATAACCATCTTGTCGAATGCACTAAGCGGACTGGTAGCTGTGTACAGCGCCACAAGCGTAGTATTTAGTCTGTCGACGTAACTCGTCAATCTCCACAGGCTCCACGCCGCAAGCAGCTGCAAGACACCAAAGATAAGCGCTATCCATGGCCAAGCCTTAGCTAACGCTTCTTTGCCATTTTCTGGCATACTCGGTAGACCTTTAAATAAGTCATTTAATTTTGTTTCTATTGTCTTGACAGATGTCATAGCGAACCTCCGTTACTTGTATGATCTAAGCATATGCCTAACTTTTACAACATGCAAGCACTGCGTGGGAAAAGGTACAATGAGTATATGGAAAAGTTTGAAGATAATCACATGAAACTCAACAAGAATCAAAAACTGGCTGTCGCTACCGCTGGAGGTCCTTTGCTGGTAGTTGCTGGCGCTGGCACGGGCAAAACTACTGTGATTGTCCAGAAGATCAACCGCTTGCTCGACGAAGGAGTAGCCCCGTCGGCAATATTGGCTGTAACATTCACCGAAAAAGCAGCAGCTGAGATGTTAGACAGGGTGCTGACAAGTCGCGCGGGCTTGCAACCAGAAATCGCCATCACTACTTTCAATGGTTTTGGCGAAAGCATGCTGCGCGAATTCAGTAACCATTTGGGACTCGGGCGCAATTTCAAACTTCTTAGCGAGCAAGCTCAAATAGTATTTGTTCGTGAAAGAATAGATCAGTTCAACCTAGACTACTTTCTACCTCTGACAAACATACCCGATGCTATTTTAGAGGACATCCTCAGGCTATTTTCTTTGGCTAAACAACATATTATTTCTCCGGAGGATTTCATAAAGTACGCCAAGCACCTGCCTAGTGGCGACGAGCCTGAAAAACTAGAAAAACGCCAGTATCTGGAGCTAGCAAACGCCTACAAAACATACATCCAACTTTGTCGGCAGGAAAACGTTATCGACTATGACGATCAAATTTATCTTGCAATTGAGCTGCTGCAGAGTCGCCCAAATATTCGCAAAGTTTTGCAAGAACGTTTTCACACTATTTTTATAGATGAATTTCAAGACACCAACCCTATGCAATCGCACTTGATGGATATGCTGGTCGGCAACAACCAAAACATAATTGCAGTTGGCGACGACGACCAGAGCATTTACGGTTTCCGCGGGGCTACACTGGCCAATATATTGAGTTTTAGTGACCGCTACCCGACTGCCAAGCAAGTAGCACTTACAGAAAACTTCCGCTCCAGCCAAGCAATACTAGACGCTGCCTACAAACTGATTCAACACAACAACCCAAATCGACTTGAAACCACATTAAACATAAATAAGCGCTTAACGGGCCAAAAACTAGGTACGCCGCCACAATTGAAGCGCTTTGACCAACGTGGCGAAGAATTTGAATGGATTGCCGAGGACGTGGCGCAACGTATCAATTCTGGAGAAACAGCGGGAGATATTGCCGTTCTTGCACGGAGCCGCCAAACTGCACGAGCTATTCACGAAGCACTAGACAGGTCGGGCGTAGCTCACAAACTGATTGGTTATAACCAAGATCTGTACAAACAACCGGTGGTTCGTATGCTGAGTGAACTTTGCCGCACTCTTGCCGAACCACACAACAACGAAAGTCTGCATCACACCCTAACTGGTGATTTATTTGGAATAGCCAACGAACACGTAGCCCCATTTGCATCCAAAGCCCGAATCGAACATGAACTGCTGGAAGATTTACTTTTGCAGTCTAAAAATTCAGCAGTCGCTAAAGCGCTGGGGCAAATTACTGAGTGGCGCAAGCAGGCAGCCAGCGTGAGTGTTGGGCGGCTACTATACCAAGCCATAACAGATTCGGGCTATAAGGACCGCCTTTTGAAACTTGCCCCACTAGACGACGAAGCCGGCCGGAGCATGCAGGCATTGGCCCAATATTTTGACACACTATGGGAGTTTGAATCTATCGCCATACAACCTTCTGTTGCTCAATACATGGTGTCACTGCCCGCACTAAAATCGGCAGGCGAAGCAACCGATGACGGCACTTTAGAGATTAGTCAAGACGAAGTAAGCGTCATGACGGTTCATAAAGCCAAGGGGTTAGAATGGGACACGGTGTATGTACCTGATTGCACCGAAATGTCTTTTCCGTCCAAAAACCAGCCTAGAGGTCTAAAATTGCCGGCTGAATTAATGACAAACTCCACAAACCCAGCCGATGAACACTACGCCGAAGAAAGACGACTTATGTACGTGGCGCTTACGCGCGCTCGAAAAAACGTCACAATTAGTTTCTCAGACCATGGCAAATCTACCGCCAGCCGCAAGCCTTCACGTTTTATTGACGAAATGTTTGGTGAAGCGGCGGCAGAATCTGTCGCAACTATAACTGTAGGGGACAGCCAACAATCACTCTTAGACATGCCGACGATTACTCAGCAGAAAATTGCAGTGCCGCCGAGTATTTACGACGGAAAACAAGTACATTTGAGCGTGAGCCAAGCGGCAAGTTTGCTTGAATGCCCGTTGAATTTCTACTACAAATACGTCCTACGCGCGCCGGAAGATCCGTCTCCTAGTACTGCCTATGGCACACAGCTACACGATCTGTTCCAGCCCATAAATGAAGGCGTCCGTGACGCCAACCTAGAGCCACTGGAGACATACTTGCACCAGCTAAAAACCAGCTGGCAAAAAACTGGTTACGCGTCCAAAAAACAGCAAGAACGGGCATACTCGCAAGCGGTTGACACGTTGACTAGGTTTTACAACCACGCAATTGCCAGCCCACCACCACTTCACGTAGAAGAATCATTCAACGTAGAGCTAGTGCCAGAGGGAATCACACTGCGAGGACGTTATGACGTAGTCATAGAAAACAACGGTCTAGAAATCCGCGACTACAAAACTTCAATATCTGTCAAAACTGCTGAAAAAGCCAAGCAAAGAGCCAGCGCCAGCACCCAACTAACTTTGTACGCTCTAGCGTGGCAACTAACACATGACGACCTCCCAGCCCGTCTAAGCCTACAATTCGTGGACACTGACGTGATTGGCTCGGTCCGCAAAACCCAACGAGGGATAGATGGCATAAGATCCCGTCTAGAAAAAGCCAGCAATGACCTAAAAACCGGCAGTTTCCCCCTAGGAACCCAAAAACACAGCTACTGCATTCATCCACCATTAGCCGAATAAACTCGACTTACGCAAAATCCCTATCACCCCAGACTTACCGCCAGAGAGTAATTAAATTAAAAACGCCCCTTTTGCGTGAGGCGTTTTTTAGTTTGTTTCTGGCTAACTATTTCTTTTTCTTTGTAGCAACTCTTCGCTTAGCAGGTGCTGGTGCGAATAGCAGACCGTAAAGATTCATGCCAACAACTGAACCTACAATTGGTCCGGCTACGTATGAAAGGCTGAATGACTGTACACCAAGTGCAACCGCAGGGTTTAATAGACCATTTGATGCAAAGGCGGCAATCATTGCCCCAATGAACAATCCACCTCCAACTGTAGTTGCCAGCTGAAGCCCTTCGTAGTTTTTGTACATAGCCGCGGCAATTGCAAATCCGAAGATAAGCATACCAACGGCTTCGGCGACCATTACACGCCAGTCTACGTTTTTGCCGGCAATTTCTTTTAGTGGAGAATCCATAAGATATTCCATCAAGCGCCAAGCGGCAAAACCACCAAGCATCTGGGCAGCAATGTATACCAATGCTTGCATAGTTTGTATTTTACGAAGTGTCCACAAACCAAGCGTTACAGCAGGGTTCAGGTGTGCGCCAGATGTTGCGCCCACAACCAATACCATTAGACCAACCGTCATACCGGCTGCACCTGCAGCAAAGTACGGAAAGCTAGTTCTTACTGCCATTGCATACACCGCGCTTGTTAGCGTCGCGGCTCCAAGAAATTCGGCCACTAACATGGCTACTTTTTGTCGTCCAAACATTAGTTTTAGACCCTCCTCTTAAAGTTTATGCTCATAGCATACTGCTTTTTTGCCTTGATGCAAATAAGATTGTGAATTTTACGTTGTAGCCTATGGCTACGGGCGACGCTTGCGCCGGCGAATTTCTGCCACCTTCAATCGGACGACGTGTCTGTCTATCAAACTTTGAGCATGATCTAGCGAAACCTGATCCCTAGCCTCTTCACGCAGCTTTTTGGCACGTTCGATGGCTTTTTGGATGTCTTGTTCATTGATTTCGTCCTCATGGTCAGCCTCGTCTACTAACACACGTACAAGATTGTCCAGTACTTCAATAACGCCGCCGTTTGTTGCGTAGTGAGTCAGCTTGCTGTCTGGATCGTTAGCTTTGTGGCGAACTGTGATAACCCCCGGTATTGCCAAGCTAACGAGTGGCATATGGTGCTCAAAAACACCAATATAGCCGTCTGCCGTAGGCAAGATTACCTCATGGACTTCTTGGGCAAATTTAGTCCCGTCCAGAGTTACAAGTTCAAAGTGAATCATCTATAACAGTTCCTCACGGAGAAAGCGGGCAATTTCTGCCTGCTGCTGCCTACTAAGATCATGGGCACCAGTATCTGCAACGACCGATGAGTCGCCAAATCCTTCTCGAACCTCGCGCTGAGCAGCAGCTTGTTGCTCAGGGTCAAGCACTGTGTTGATGTCTGGGGAGGGACTGTAGCCACTGTCAAAACTTGCTTCCGGTCCAAATGGATGTGCCATTTATTTTTCGTCCTTTACTTCGCTAATGTCGCCCTTCATATAGAAGGCATTTTCGTTCTTGTCGTCGTGCTTGCCATCAAGTATTTCCTTGAAGCCAGCGATGGTATCTTTCAGTGCCACGTATTTGCCCGGTTTGCCAATGAACACCTCAGCCACATGGAATGGCTGCGTCAAGAAACGCTGGATACGCCTTGCGCGAGCAACGGTTTGCTTGTCCTCATCAGACAACTCTTCCATACCCAAAATTGCAATAATGTCTTGCAAATCTTTGTAGCGCTGCAGCACACGCTGAACTTCGCGGGCAACCTGATAATGTTCATCACCGACGATTTCTGGGTCAAGGATTGTAGAGCTACTGTCTAGTGGATCGACGGCTGGGTACAAGCCAAGTTCCGTCAAAGCACGGTTAAGCGCAATGGTGGAGTCAAGGTGAGCAAAGGTTGTCGCCGGAGCTGGGTCAGTAAAGTCATCGGCTGGCACATAGACGGCCTGTACAGAGGTAACCGAACCAGTCTTGGTGCTAGTAATGCGCTCCTGCAAAGTTCCCATTTCTTGGGCTAAATTTGGTTGGTAACCAGCAGCTGACGGCAAGCGACCAAGCAGAGCAGACACCTCGGCACCAGCCTGAGTAAAGCGGAAGATGTTGTCGATGAACAGCAAAACGTCTTTGCCTTGGTCACGGAAACCTTCAGCAATCGTCAGACCAGATAGACCGACCCGCAAGCGTGCCCCAGGTGGTTCGTTCATCTGTCCAAACACTAGAGAAGTCTTGTCCAACACGCCTGATTCGGCCATTTCGTGGTACAGGTCATTGCCTTCACGGGTACGCTCACCAACACCCGCAAATACTGAGTAGCCGCTGTGGAACTTGGCAATGTTGTTGATAAGTTCGGTGATAAGCACCGTTTTACCAACACCAGCTCCACCGAACAAACCAACTTTTCCACCTTTGGTAATTGGCGCAATCAGGTCAATGACCTTGATGCCAGTTTCCAAGATTTCCACGCTTCCAGCCTGTTCAGTCAGGGCAGGTGGGTTTCTGTGAATCGGCGAGGTTTTTTTGAACGATCCTTTTTTACCATCAATTGGCTCCCCGACAACATTGAACATACGTCCGAGAGTTTCTTCGCCAATTGGCACACTGATAGCTGCACCAGTGTCTTCAACTACTGCACCACGAGTCAAACCATCGGTGCTACCAAGGGCAACAGCGCGCACACTGGATTCACTCAAGTGTTGAGCCACTTCTAGGATCAGATCTTTACCGTCAAGCTTCACCTTCAGAGCGTTATAAATGGCAGGCAAGTGCCCGTCAAATTCAACGTCCACCACCACACCAACGATCTGGCTAATTTTTCCGATTGTTTTTTGCTTTGTTGCTCGCGATGAGCTTGTCGAACTTGCTGTTGCCATAATTATCTCCAAATTACTACTTTATTGCTTCCGCACCACCGGTTATTTCGGCTAATTCCTGCGTAATAGCTGCCTGCCTTGCGGTATTGAAGGCAAGTGTCAGGTCATCTATCAAATCCGAGGCGTTATCGGTGGCGTTTTTCATAGCCACCATACGCATCGACTGCTCACTGGCTTGCGCCTCGCTAAAAATCTGATTGAGCTGCGCTTCAACAAGTCGCTCGGTTACGGTATTTAGGACAACTTCGGCTGACGGCTCAAAGATTGCCAGCTCTAGATCTGGCTCGATCTCGACTTCTTGAAAGGCTACCGGCAAAAGACGTCTGGCAGTCACAATTTGGGTGATACTAGTTTTATAGTCGGTAAATATAATATCAACCACATCGGCTGTCTTGTCTGTAAAGCGATCAATGATTAACTTGAGAATTGGACGGATGTCATTGGCTGTTGGGCGTTCAGGGAAATGGTCATAGGCAGCAATTATTTCAACATTCTCTAGACGCGAGACAAATCGACTACCTTGCCGACCAATAGTAACCACTTGGCTCACTACACTTTCGTCTTGGTCTTGTCTTAGTTCGGTCGTCAATTGCTTAAACAGGTTGCTATTGTAAGCGCCGGCCAGACCACGATCACTGGTTATCAGAACATGCAGCCGAGTCTTGATAGCACGCTGCTTGTAGAGAGGATGCTTGTCTACATCGGTAATCTCGCGCAGACGGTTCAAGATGGCGTTGGCAAGATTAAAATAGTCGCGAGTTTTCTCGGCGTACTCCTGAGCGCGGCGCATCTTGCTAGCCGCCACTAACTGCATAGCCTTAGTAATCTGCCTAGTGTTGGTAACAGACGTTCTTCGGCGCTTTAATGCGATAGTATTAGCCATCTTGCTTCTTTTCCTCTACTTTGTAGCTGTTTGCAACTTCAGTTGCAACTTTGACTATCAACTTCTGAATGGCTTCCGACGGTACGGCGCCAGTATTGACTGTTTCCATGTCTTTCTTGTGAGCTTTACCCAGTTCACTCAGCAGGGCAGTTTGGGCAACTTTAATTTTATCTAGAGGCACAATGTCAAAACAACCCTCGGTAGCAGCCAGCAAGACCCCGTACATCTCCCAAACAGACATTGGGCTATATTGAGGCTGTTTTAGGAGCTCGGTCAGGCGTTGACCGCGCTCGATACGATGCTTTGTCTCGGCATCCAGATCTGTCGAAAACTGTGCAAAGGCGGCAAGCTCGCGGAACTGAGCCAAGTTAATACGAAGACTACCAGCCACGCTCTTAACGGCTTTGGTTTGAGCATTGCCACCGACACGTGAAACCGACAAACCAACCGAAATAGCTGGACGAATGCCTTGGTAGAACAAGTTTGTTTCCATAAAAATCTGACCGTCAGTAATGGAAATAACATTGGTTGGGATATAGGCGCTGATGTCGCCAGCTTGCGTCTCGATAATCGGCAGAGCAGTCAGTGAGCCAGCACCCAGTTCGTCATTCAATTTGGCTGAGCGTTCCAGTAGGCGAGAGTGCAAATAAAACACGTCGCCGGGGTAGGCTTCACGGCCCGGGGGACGCCGTAGCAGCAAACTCATCTGACGATAAGCCGCGGCGTGCTTGGTCAGGTCATCGTAAATTATCAACGCGTGCTGTTTGTTGTCACGGAAATATTCGCCCATTGACGTAGCGGCGTAGGGGGCCAAATACTGCAAACTGGCCGGATCAGCCGCACTAGTAGCAACCACAATCGTTTGATCCATAACGCCTTCTTGTTTGAGGCGCTCAATTAGACGAGAAACTTTACTGAGTTTTTGGCCAATGGCAACATAGATATTGATAACACCAGTTTTTTGTCTATATTGGTTGATCATTGTATCCACCGCTACGGCTGTTTTGCCCGTTTGGCGGTCGCCAATAATCAGCTCGCGTTGACCGCGACCAACTGGAACCATGGCATCAATTGCCGTCAGACCTGTCATAAGCGGTTCGTGGACACTTTTTCTAGCCAAAACTCCGGGAGCTGTTTGCTCGACAATGCTAGTCAGCTTGGTCTTAATTGGACCTTTGCCGTCCAGCGGGTTACCAAGCGGGTCTACTACACGACCGATCATTTCTGGGCCAACTGGAACTTCAAGAATCTTGCCAGTCAGTCTTGCCGTAGCGCCAGCTTTTACTAATACGTCATCTCCAAGTAGTACTGCTCCAATTTCATCGTCACCAAGATTCAAAGCAAACGCCGTTACACTGCCACCAGCAGTTGACTCGACGTCTATCATTTCACTGTAGCCACAGCCGCTCAGACCATAGATCCAAACCACACCGTCACCAACCCGAGTAACAACACCAACATTCTCAATTTGCGGTTGGCTTTTTAACTTATCAATAGCCACGCGAACGTCGGCTGATAACTCTTTTATGGAAATTTCGGTGCTCATGATTGTACCTTTCAGTTACTCTGGGTGGTTAGTTGTTTTAATTGCTTGAGTTTGCTGGCGACTGACAGATCAAGTTGCCAATCCAGCGCACGAACTCGGACGCCGCCTACAAGTGATGGGTCGTGGCGATAGCTGATATGCGTCTTTTTGTCTCCCAGTAGTTCGTGCAGCAAACTTTTTGTTGATTCGCTTAGTTCAAACGCGCTTATCGCAGTCGCTTCGCTCGCACCCTCTCGTTTAAGTCGCAGTGACTCGATGTCGCGCATGATCATATCTAGTTCTTTTGTCCGGCGGTTTGCCACCAGATAGTTAGCAACAGACGATGCAACCTTCTGGGTCGTCTGCGTCTTTAGCATAACCAAAATTGCTTCTGATAATTGTCGGCGGCTAGGTGAGCTCATCGCTTGATGCCTCCGAGCAGACGACTGATCAGACCAGCGTCCTTTTTGGTATCTAGCTTCTCGCCGATAATGGCTTCTGTCGCCTCGGCGACCAGTGCTAACGTGTCAGCTTCAAGCTGCTTGCGAGCTTTTTCTACGTCCGTAGATATCTTGACATGGGCTTCAGCGATTAGCTCGGTTGTCTTTTTGCCAGCAAGTTCTTCGGCGTCTTTGAGTAATTGACGAGCTTCGGTCTGGGCACCAGCCAAAATTTTGTCTGACTCCACGCGCGCTTCTTTTAGGGCGGCGGCAACTCGCTCGTCTAATTTGATTTTTTCGGCTTCCATTTCGTAGCCAAGTTTGACGCCATTATCAATAGTCTTGCGACGGGTTTCAAGCGTGTTTACTATCTTGTCTAGCGCAAACTTCTTGACTATATAAAATAGGACTAAAAAGGTGACAGCCTGTGCCA
>CAYGHF010000003.1:0-21195 GCA_964349795.1 uncultured Saccharimonas sp. (SeqCode)
CCACTGACGTAACCGGTGAGGTTGAACTTCCAGCTGACAAAGAAATGGTTATGCCCGGCGACACAATAACCTTCAAGGTTAAGTTGCTGGCACCTATTGCTATGGAACAAGGTTTGCGCTTTGCTATTCGCGAAGGCGGCCGAACCGTTGGCGCTGGTGTAGTTACCAAGATCAACAAATAATTTAATCAGTCAAAAACTGATAGAAAAGAGCGCAAACAAGCGCTCTTTTCATTACTTACGATTTGTTAGACAATAAACACATGTCTGAAGATTTGTCCAAAGAGCGCCTTTTCACTGCTTGGGCGCAAGATATTCCTACTTTGGGTTTTGTGGCTGTCGAAGTTGCAGCAGATCCAGAATACTATGAAATGTTACGACGCATACCTCAGTTACACCCGGGGACTATCGACTTATTGCGTGTTGCTGGTGAACGTATGTTAGAACAACACAACAACGAAGTAGATGAAATTTGAAGAACATCGTACTTGTGGTATAGTAATTGTGTAAATTAATTGTGATGACTAAAAGTCGTTGGAATTGTTCTCTATAACAATCCAAAGATGTTACATCACATCAATCGAAGGAGATTGATTATGGCTGAAGCAAGCAAAGCACAGTCCAGCACCGACAAGTCTGGTGCCGTGACCAAAGAAGTTAAAGCTGAACCGGTAAAAAAGAAAGCTGCAGAAGTAAAAAAGGTCGCACCAGCAAAGACAGACGCGCCTATCAAACAACGCATTCGTATCCGCCTAAAGGCCTATGATCACAAGGTGATTGACCAATCTGCCAAACAGATTGTTGACACCGCTCTGCGTACAGGTGCCACAATTTCAGGCCCTATACCTTTGCCAACAAAAAAGACGTTTTATACGGTTATTAAAAGCCCTCACGTTTACAAAAAGAGTCGTGAACAGTTTGAGATGCGTGTTCACAAACGTCTGATTGATATTAGTGACCCTACGCCCAAAACCATCGACAGTCTGATGAATCTCAGCTTGCCAGCTGGCTGTGACGCTGAAATCAAAATGTAATCATTAAGCGCGTGCGGTGTGCTAACATTTTTATATGGTAAAAGTAGCCTCCAAAAAGCAAGATAACCGACGAGGTATTGATCATATTGGCGTCACTGCGGTAGCAGTTGTACACGACGGTAAGGGCAAAATACTTCTTCAAAAACGAGGTCCCCACGCTCGTGATGAACACGGTCATTGGGACGTAGTTGGTGGTGCGGTAGAGTTCGGTGAGACAATTATTGAAACTATGCAGCGAGAGCTGTTGGAGGAAATTGGCGCCGTCCCACAAGAGATTAAGTTCTTAAACTTTTTTGACGCTCATCGCCACCAGAACGGTCAGCAAACTCATTGGGTAGCTGTAGTGCACACTGTTTTGGTCGAGCCGAACACCATTACAATACGTGAGCCTCACAAAATTGCTGAAATAGGCTGGTTTACAGCCGATTCGCTACCTAAGCCCTTGCACTCGCAATTTCCAAAAGTACACAAACTATTGGTAAAACACAAAATCTTGCGCTAGAACGAAAAAATCACAACATATTATTGCCAAAAACCACAATCATTATTGTTATTATGTAGACATATGGCGAGCGTAGAGGCATCACGTGACGGTTTTGGACAGATTGAGGAAATGTTGATAGAGTGCGTGCCCTCACAGTGTCTTGATAATGGCATCCCATGCGGTTTTCGTGCCAGCCGAATTGCCTGTATTATCTCTGGTCTACGAAAAGACAATCAGAATCAGCCGCCCAGTGTTTCTGACGAATGTGTCGTTACGGCAGTAGCCAGTTTTGCTGATAGCTTAGACGAAGAAGCCTGCCTTGGACTTGGTCGAGCATATTATGATGGTCAGACGGCGGTTTGTGGACTTTATGCACCGGGGTCTAATGGCATGCCCAATGAAACTCCATTGCGTACAGATGAAGCTTGTGCTTAAATCGAGGTATGTCTAAAGCAAAACCCAAAAAACGCGTTAAGTTAGAGCCTGATAGCGCGTTTTTGTTAAAGACAGTCATGTACTTAATTGTAGGTGCACAGTGGATACGAGTGGTAAATCCCTCACTGACAAAAGAGATACCGATACCATTTGGATTAGTTGTTGGGCTGTTGTTCGCAATGCATGATCACTTTCGTATGGACCGAAAGATTGAGTATGCCGTACTACTAGTTGCCATGTTGGTTGGATTCTGGAGTCAAACCGGAATATACATCACAGCACTAAAGTAGAGTAGAATATACAACATATTGACAGGAGTAACGCTTAAATGTTACTCTTTAGCGGTATATCGAAAGATTTCGAACTTGGTGAGTTGCCAAGTCTGCCCCAATAACAGGGGTAGAAACTAGCAAACGCCAAGCATTTTTTGTGTCACGCCATAAGCTAATCACAGATATAACAACTGTAAAGGAACGAATGAAAGCACTTATTACCAGAAAAGTTGGTATGACAAGCACCATCGCAGATGACGGTGTTGTTCAGGCTGTAACTTTGCTTTCAGCAGAACCAAATACAGTTACATACCTGAAGAGCGTCGAGTCTGATGGCTATACGTCAGTGCAGCTTGGTACCGAAAAAGCTAAAAACATGGGTAAAGCGCTGGCAGGACACTTCAAAAAAGCCAAGATTCAACCCAAACTCGTGCGTGAATTCCGTACTCCAGAACTTACAGAAGACATGACCGTCGGCCAAACATTATCGGCCGACATTTTTAATGTTGGGGATGTTGTCAACGTCACAGCCACAAGCAAAGGTAAGGGTTTTGCTGGTACGATCAAACGCCATAACTTTCATCGCGGTCGCAAGACTCACGGTGGTCGAAGCTATCGTCGCCCAGGTTCAATTGGTTCAATGTACCCTCAGCACATTTTTAAGGGTAAACGCATGGCAGGCCAAATGGGCTACGAGCAAGTAACGGTCCGTAACCTAAAAGTAGCGCTAGTCGACGTTGATCTTAATGTTATTGGTGTGACAGGCGCGGTACCGGGTCCTCGCAAGGGTATAGTTTTGATCAAGGGAGCTAATTAAGATGGCGACCATCCAAACGTTTACTAAATCAGGTGCCAAGGCGACTACGGCTGTCAAACTCGACAAGACGATATTTGACGTTGTTCCAGAAAATCATGAACTGGTAAAAGCAGCCTACGTTGCTTATCTAGCAAATGGACGTGATAATTTGGCTGTTACTAAAACCCGCGGACTTATCCGTGGTGGTGGCAAAAAGCCGTGGAAGCAAAAAGGTACCGGACGTGCTCGATTTGGCTCATCTAGAAACCCAATTTGGCGTGGTGGTGGTATCGTTTTTGGCCCTACAGGTGAAGAAAATTACACCCAAAAGATGAACACGACCGCTAAACGTACGGCAATCCGCCAAGCACTCAGTTTAGCCGTGAAAGCAGATAAAGTTGTAGTGATTGAGACTTTTGAATGCAAAGACGGCAAGACCAAACAAACAGTCGATTTACTGGCGAAAATTGGTGTTGAAAAACGCGCTTTGATAGTGGTGAGTGTCAAGGACGATCTTGTCGAGCGTGCCACCCGTAATCTGCCAAAAGTAAAAGCCGTTCAGGCCAAATACCTAAACGTATATGACATTTTAAACGCTGACAAGATTATAATCAGCCAAAAATCACTGCCAATTATCACCGAATGGCTTGGGAGCACAAAATAATGAGTACGCTTATGACTCTTCGCCCCAGACTTAGTGAAAAGGTCTATGCTATGAGCCAAACCCTACATACGTACGCCTTCACTGTTCCGAACAACGCCAACAAACAGACTGTTGAAGCGGCTGTCTCCGAACAATTCGGTGTTTCTGTTGTTTCTGTCAACATTATGAATGTAAAGGGCAAACCAAAACGATCTGTCCGAAAAAACGGCCGATCAGTCAATGGTTCGCGTAACGACACTAAAAAGGCTTATGTAACTATCCCAGCCGATCAAATAATCCCAATTTTTGCTGCCGAGGAAGCGGCTGACGCAAAAGAAGCCAAAGCAGCCAAGAAAACTGCTGCCAAGGCTGAGAAAAAGGATAAAAAATAATGGCTATCAAACTCTTCAATCCAACTACCCCTGGTCAGCGCGGTATGACCACTCAAGATTTTGATACGATTACTAGTAAAAAGCCCTTGCGATCTCTAACCGTTATTAAGAAAAAGAACAGTGGTCGCAACAATCAAGGTCGTATTACGACACGTCACCGCGGCGGTGGGGTGCGCAAGTTTTACCGAATTATGAACTTCAACCTTCCGGCTGGTACTACGGCTACTGTTGAGGCAATCGAGTATGACCCAAACCGCAGCGCTCGCATTGCTCGCATCAAGGACGACAAAGGTACTTACCACTACATTCTGGCTGCAAATGGTATGACCGTTGGTCAGACCGTTAGCTCAGGTGCTGAAATAGCCATAGAGAGCGGCAACCGACTCGCATTAAAAGACATCCCAGTCGGTAGTGTGTTACACGCCATCGAGATGCAACCCGGTCGTGGCGCTCAACTTGTCCGTTCAGCCGGTGCCAGTGCCCAACTAATGGCAAAAGAAGATAACTATGCCCAAGTTCGCCTGCCTAGTGGCGAAGTCCGTATGATTCACGTTGAATGCACAGCCAGCATCGGTGTTATTGGTAACGAACAGCACCAAAACGTCAAGATTGGTAAGGCTGGCCGAAACCGACATAAAGGTATCCGCCCAGGTGTTCGTGGTGTAGTTATGAATGCGGCTGATCACCCACACGGTGGTGGTGATGGTGGACGCCATGGTACTGCTAAAGATCCTCGAACCCCTTGGGGACAGAAAACCCTTGGCTTTAAGACCCGTCGCCGCAAAGTTAGCACCAAGTTTATAGTAAAGAGCCGTCACACGGCGAAGAGGAAATAAGCCATGGAAACTTTGGAACACCGAACCGCTATTAGGGGACACTACTCCTCAGGACGAGAAGAAGGAAAAGCCATGCTAGATGTAGCTGTTACGTCGCAGGATTACCACGATCTAGAGCTCGAAGCAGCACGCCGGATGCTCTCGGGAGATGAAGGCTACCGATATAATCACCATCAAGGATTTTTTCATACTGTTGCGGATTTACCACTTTGCCTACTACAAAAAGAGCTAGAAGGAGAGGTTTCACATGTCTAGATCACTAAAGAAAGGTCCATTTATCGATCCAAAGCTTGCAAAGAAAGTTGCAGCTCTTGGTTCTGAAGACCGCACCATTATCAAAACATGGGCTAGAGCTAGCACTATTTCTCCTGATTTTGTGGGTCGCACAATAGCGGTTCACAATGGTAAGGTGCATGTGCCCGTTTTTGTTACTGAAAACATGGTTGGACACAAGCTTGGTGAGTTTTCACCAACTCGCAAGTTCCGTAAACATGGTGGAAAGATGGCAAAGGCGTAATATTATGGCAGTTCAAGCAATCACAAAGAATGTTCGCATGAGTTCACGAAAAGTTGGTGTAGTAGCCGCTTTAGTTCGTGGACGTAGCGTTGCTGACGCCATCACGATTCTTGAAAACACCCCTAGACGTTCAGCCACGCCTGTTATGAAAACAATTCAGAGTGCCAAGGCCAACGCCGAACACAATCACAACTACAAGGCAGACACTCTACGCATTACTGAAATATCTGTCACTAACGGTCCAAGCCTGAAACGCTACCGCCCAGCCGCACATGGACGTGCCTTACCGTTCCAAAGACGAAGTTCACGTATTCACGTTACAGTTGATGGCGAACAGCGAGTTGCTAAGAAACCCGTTCGACAAGCTCAGGGAGAACCAGTAGCTAAAAAAGTTGAAACTAACGAGACTTCGACTAAGCTCAGCCAAAAGGAGGCAAAGTAATGGGCCAAAAAGTTAACCCAATTAGTATGCGTCTTCAGGTCAACAAAGATTGGCGTAGTAAGTGGTTCGCAACCAAAAAAGATTACGCAACATTCTTGACGCAGGACTTAGCTGTTCGACGCATGATTGACACCAAGCTAGGGTCACGTGCTGCTATCAACAAAGTTGATATTGAACGCTCGCCAAACTTAGTCTCCGTCACTATCAGCACTGCCAAAGCAGGTGTTGTCATTGGTCGTGGTGGTGTTGGTGTGCAAGAGTTAAAAGCTGCCATAGAAAAAACATATGGTGTTCCAACCCGTGTCAATATCGAAGAAATCAAGAAGCCTGAACTCTATGCCAAGTTAGTTGCTGAAAATATTGCTCATCAGATTGAACGACGCATCGCTTTCAGACGCGCCGTCAAACAGTCAGCTGCCGCTACTATGCGACTGGGTGCCAAGGGCATTCGGATTGAAGTTTCTGGTCGTTTAGGTGGTGCCGAAATGAGTCGACGAGAAAAAGAGGTTCAGGGCAGTGTGCCGCTACACACCATCCGTGCTGATATTGATTTTCACAAGACAACTGCACAATATCCCGGCTCTGGTCTGATCGGTGTAAAAGTTTGGATCTACAAGGGAGAGGTTAGCTAACATGTTAATGCCAAAGCGAACAAAGTACCGCAAGGTGCGTAAGGGCAAGATCCGTGGCGTCGCAACTGCCGGCAATTACATTGCTTTTGGTCAGTTTGCTCTTCAGTCTATCGAAGGTGAACGTATTACCGCCCGTCAGATTGAGTCCGCTCGTCAGGCAATGACCCGATATGTAAAACGTGGTGGTAAAATTTGGATTCGTATATTTCCTCACACCCCAGTAACGCGCAAACCTCAGGACGTTAAAATGGGCAGCGGAAAAGGCAATCCAGAGTTCTTTGTAGCTAAAGTTCGTCCTGGGACTATTTTGTTTGAAATGCAAGGCGTTACAGAAGAAATTGCCCGTGAGGCCATGAGACTTGCAAGTCATAAGTTGCCGGTAAAGACGAAGTTTTTGGTTAAGGAGGATGCATAGATGAAAGTCGTTGAAATCCGTAAACTGTCTACCATAGAGATTACTTCTCAGAGCACGCAACTGCGTGAAGAGATTGCTGAATTACGTCGTCGTTTGCATATGGGAGAAACCCAAAACGTACGCGTTTTGCGCGGCAAGCGCAAAGACCTAGCGCGCATGCTAACCGTACTGAGCGAACAGCTCGCAAAGGAGAACATATAATGGCTAAAACCCTAACTGGTATCGTAACGTCAGACAAAGCCGAAAAGACCATTGTCGTAACAGTGCAGACACCTAAAACTCACCCAATCTACAAGAAACAATACAGCTTTAGCCGAAAGTTTGTCGCGCACGATGAAAAAAATGAAGCTAAAACAGGCGACAAAGTTACTATAGTTGAAACGCGACCCATTAGTGCCCGAAAACGTTTCGCCCTAGAAACAGTCATTGAACGAGCCGGCATAAAACACGAAGAACCTGAGGAAGCTCCAACAGTTGAAGAGCCAAAAAAGGGAAAGAAGTAATGATACAACAAGAATCAAGACTAGCCGTATGCGATAACAGCGGTGCCAAGGAGATCCTTTGCATACGTGTTCTTGGTGGTACCCGTCGAAGGTACGCCCGAGTTGGTGATGTTATAACTGCTACCGTTAAACAAGCCAGTCCTACGGGAAATGTCAAAAAGAAATCTGTAGTGCGCGCGGTTGTTGTGCGAACCAAAGACACCATTAAGCGAAAAGATGGTTCAACAATCAGCTTTGACGACAACGCAGCTGTAATCATTGGTGACGACAAATTGCCAAAGGCGACACGCATATTTGGACCTGTGCCACGCGAGTTGCGTGAACAGGGCTACGCCAAAATAATCAGCCTTGCGCCGGAGGTACTGTAATGACTACTCCTAAAGTATTCAAGATACGACTCAAGAAAGATGACACAGTTATTGTGCGAACTGGCAAATATAAAGGTAAAACTGGCAAGGTAACTGCCACCCACCCAACTCTGAATAAAGTAACTGTCGAAGGCATCAACATAGTTAAAAAGCATGTTAAGCCCAATAAGCAGCATCCTCAGGGAGCAATTGTTGAACTGACCAAGCCAATCTGGGTCAGCAAAGTTGCCATCATCGACCCAACAACCAAAAAAGCAACAAGAATTGGTTACAAGTTAGACAAATCAGGTAAAAAAGTACGCATAGCTAAAAAGAGCGGAAAGGAGATCAAGTAATGACTGACAAAAAAACAAGTATCACCACTACTGTGCGTCTCAAGCAGCTCTACAACAAAGAATATGCCCCTGAGCTTGTCAAAGAACTCAAGTTGTCAAACAAGCATGAGGCACCGCGTGTCGAAAAAGTTGTCTTGAACATTGGTCTTGGCAAATCAAAGGATGACAAAAAAATGATTGAGGTTGCGGGCAATACCTTGCGCAAAATTACTGGGCAACAGCCGGTGGAAACCTTTGCCAAGCAATCAATTGCTGGCTTTAAGTTACGTGAAGGCAATAAGATTGGTCTAAAGGTCACACTACGTGATGAGCGGATGTACGAATTCATTGACCGTTTGATTAACTTGGTTTTACCGCGTCTACGCGATTTTCACGGAGTTAGCAATAAAGCTTTTGACAAGTCTGGCAACTTCAGTATCGGTATCAGTGATCAATCTGTATTTCCAGAACTTACATTCGAAGAAACCACCACCACACATGGTTTGCAAGCTGTTTTTGTAATCGATTGTCAGCAACCGGAACATGCCAAGGCTTTACTTGAAAAATTTGGTATGCCATTTGAAAAGAGTCACGATAAGGAGGCCAAATAATGGCTAAAAAGTCTAGCGTCGCACGAGATTTGAAGCGACAAAAAATGATTAAGCAGTACGAGGCTAAACGCAAAGAGCTCAAAGCAATGGGTGATCTAGAAGGACTACACAAGCTGCCGCGAAACTCTTCACCGACACGCTGGAAGAACCGTTGTTTAGAAACTGGTCGTCCCCGTGCTTATATGCGTCAATTTGGCCTTAGCCGTATTTCATTTCGAGAACATGCAAGCAAGGGTGAAATCCCTGGTGTAACTAAATCAAGCTGGTAAGAAAGGAGGAAGCAAATATGTCAACAGTATCAACCGACCCAATCGCAGATATGCTATCACGCATTAGAAACGCTATTGCTGTACGTAAAACACAAGTTAGCTTGCCTCACTCTAAAGTCAAAGAGTCAGTTGCTAAGTTGTTAAAAGAAAACCGTTTTATTGACAATGTTGTTGTCACTGATGACCCAGTTGGTAAAACAATGGTTGTAACTATCAATGGTGAAGCCAGCAACGCGCGAATTACCGAGATTGTTCGTTTGAGCAAACCGGGACGTCGTTCTTACACGAGCACCGATAGTATTCCTGTTGTTAAGCGTGGTCGTGGCATTGTTATCATATCCACTTCCAAGGGTATGATGACAGGCAACCAAGCCAAGAAACAAGGCGTTGGTGGTGAATTAATTTGTAAGGTCTATTAAGGTAGCAAGGAAAATTATATGAGTCGTATAGGAAAACAGCCGATCACAGTACCAAGCGGCGTGACAATCACTGTCGACCCAGACACCGTAACTGTTGTTGGGCCAAAAGGTACACTAAGCCAGTTCACAATGCCTGACATTGAAGTCAAGCAGGAATCTGAACTGTTAACAGTAACCCGTAAAAATGATGAACCAAAGACACGCGGTAAACATGGCTTGATGAGAACGCTGATTAATAATATGGTTGTTGGCGTTAGTCAGGGTTTCAGTAAACAATTAGAAGTCAATGGTGTTGGCTTTCGCGTTGCCATGGCAGGCAATGGGTTAAAGCTGACTTTAGGTTTTTCTCATGACATTACTTATCCACTGCCACAAGGCGTGACTGCTACCATCGAGCAGAACGTAATAACCATATCAGGAATTGATAAACAGCAAGTTGGTCAAGTTGCTGCCGAGATTCGGGCACTAAAGAAGCCTGAGCCGTATAAGGGCAAAGGTATTAAGTATGTTGGTGAACGTATTATCCGTAAAAGCGGTAAGTCAGGTAAGGATAAGTAGGATTATTATGAATAGATTAGCACACAAATTTAAGAATCTGGCTCGACGCAAAAACCGCGTTCGAGCAACTGTAGATGGGACCACAGAACGCCCGCGATTAAGCGTATTCGTCAGTAACTTACACATTGTCGCCCAGATTATTGACGACAGTAAGCAAAAGACTTTGGCACATTCAACTACCGTCGGTCAAAAGACGATTAAGGGTAACATGGTCACTAAAGCCGAGTGGGTTGGTACGGATATTGCTAAAAAGGCTAAGACAGCCAAAGTTACCAAAGTCGTGTTTGATAGAGGCGGAAAGCTATATCATGGTAGAGTTAAAGCTCTAGCTGATGCTGCACGCAAGGAAGGATTGGATTTTTAGCATGGCTGAACAACGTCGACAAAGACAACCTATGGAAAAAGAAGAGAAACAGTTTGATGAAAGAATCATTCATATTGATCGTGTCGCAAGAGTTGTAAAAGGCGGCCGCCGTTTTCGATTCCGCGCACTAGTTGTGGTCGGTGATAGAAAAGGTAAGGTCGGTATTGGTATTGCGAAAGGAGCGGACGTTACTGCCGCGGTTAGCAAAGCTGTCGATGTCGCCAAGAAACATTTTATAACCGTCAATCTGTACAAAGGCACGATACCTCATGAAGCTGAAGTAAAGATGAGCGGCGCTAGGATTTTGATAAAACCTGCTAGTCAAGGAACTGGTTTGATCGCTGGTGGTACCGTACGTACAGTATTGGAAGTAGCTGGTGTTAGTAACATTCTTTCCAAGTCATTAGGATCAAGCAACAAGATAAATGTTGCCTATGCCACGATAGCTGCGTTAGAAAGTGTACAACCTATCAGTACATGGATTACCAAACAGCCAACCGAGAAAAAGGTCACGGCAAAGGTAAAGGCTTAGTTACATGAAATATCACGAATTACAATCTACAGCTAACAAAAGTTCACGACGTGTTGGTCGGGGCATTGCTGCAGGACAAGGCAAAACCGCAGGTAGAGGAACTAAAGGTCAACGTTCGCGCACTGGTAGTAGTCGTCGCCCCGGCTTTGAAGGTGGCCAAACACCACTTATGCAGCGCCTACCAAAACTTCCGGGCTTCCGCTCAATTCGCCCAAAGTCAGAGATCGTATACACTGAGCAACTCAACAATCTGAGCACAACGGTCGATAATAGCACCGTATTCGAGGCTGGCATTACGACTAGTCCGTATAACAACGTCAAATTGATACTTAGGGGTGAAGTAACCAAAAAGGTGAATGTTAAACTGCAGGCCGCCAGTAAATCAGCTTCAGAAGCCGTCAGTAAGGCTGGTGGTGAGTTTACTTTAGTGCCACGCCTAGGTCGACCAAAAAAGACACCAAAAACTGACAAGTAAGATTTACAGCAACGCTGTTATGACTACCCCTCGTAATGTATACTAGGGGTAGTTTTATTATGAGTTGGAAAGTAATCTGGAAAGCGTTAAAAAACAACGACATGCGCAAACGTGTGCTGGCTGTTCTTGGCATGCTTTTAATTTTCCGAGTTTTAGCACACATACCTATTCCGCTCGGTGATGCCGCAACCCTAAAACAAATCTTAGAAAATTTGTTCACATCTTCAAATACGCCTCAACTGCTTAGTTTTATCGATGTACTATCGGGCGGTGCCTTGGCTAACTTTTCAATTATGTTGGTCGGACTAGGACCATACATCAATGCCTCAATTATTATGCAATTGCTAACAAAAGCTATACCCAAACTTGAAGCGCTAAACAAAGAAGGCGAATTTGGGCGGAAAAAGATAAACCAATACACCCGTATGCTGACCTTGCCGCTGGGAATTATTCAGTCGATTGGTGCAATCTACTTGGTCAGGCAATCAGCAGCGCGAATTAGTGGTATTGGTGACATTACGGCCAATGCTTCGCTATCACAATGGGTTCTGATGGTGGCGGCGCTAACTGGCGGTTCTATGCTGCTTATGTGGTTGGGTGAACTGATCACCGAGCAAGGCATAGGTAACGGAATATCACTAGTTATTACCGTTGGAATCGTCAGTCAACTTCCGACAACTATTTCTACGCTTGCTTCCTCTATAGTAAATAAAGACAGTACGATGTCTGTTTTCGGTAAAACTTTGCCCGTTGACCAAAAGGCACTTCTTTATGGTGCTTTGCTGGTAGCGCTGACCGTGTTAGTGACAGTTTTGATAGTTAAGCTGAATGAAGCATCCCGAAAGATTACTGTCCACTACGCCAAGCGTGTGCAAGGAAATCGCGCCTATGGTGGAGTCACCACGATATTACCTGTAAAACTTATTACGGCAGGAGTAGTCCCGATTATCTTTGCAGTTGCCTTCCTAAGCGTACCCAGCTTTGCTGGCCAGCTCTTAGCCGGTTCCGGCAGTGAAAACATGCAACGTTTAGGTGCGAATCTTGTCCAGTGGTTTCAAAACCCAAGTGCTCAAACTTTTCAGCAGTCTGGTTTCACCCCGTATATCTATCCGCTCGTCTACTTTTTGTTAGTTTTTGTGTTTACCTTTTTCTACACAAGCATTACTTTTAACTCTAAAGAGATTGCTGAGAATCTGCAAAAACAAGGTGGTTTTATCGAGGACACAAGATCTGGCAGTCAAACAGAGAAATATTTGGGTAAAGTGGTCAATCGCTTGACGCTGTTTGGGGCGCTAAGTCTAGGCTTGCTGGCACTTTTGCCGATAATTGGTCAGATCTTTCTAAAAAGCAATATCGCTCTAGGCGGTACCAGCATACTTATATTGGTTTCTGTTGCGCTTGAAACACTACGCTCAATAGAATCACGGGCGCTAATGGTAACATACGACCAATATGCGGAGTCTGACTTCTTTTATGACTCTGACGAACCTGCGCAAGCTGCCACTGGTGGGCGCATTGCGCGCTTTATTCCGCGTCGCAAACGAGTCAAGAAGTAAAACCGCTAAAATACTCTTTACAAACACCGTGAAACAGTGATATACTCATTTGACGTTATATTTATGGCCAATAACAAGGAAGTAATAGAGTTGAGTGGAACAATAGTCGAGGCCTTGCCTGGGACTCAGTTCCGAGTAGAACTCGAAAATGGTCATAAGATTATAGCTCATGTTGCCGGAAAGATGCGAAAACACTACATTCGCCTTGTCCCCGGTGACGGCGTGACGGTCGAGTTGACCCCTTACGATCTTACTAAGGGCAGAATCACCTATCGCAAATCATAAGTTTATCAATATAAGCAGTGTGTCATTGACTATTTGTGTTAACAACGGTCAATGATCCGCCTGAACCCCCTCAGGAAGGATTTCTAACGGGATGAAAGTGCGTGCAAGTGTGAAAAAGATTAGCCCCGACGACAAGATTGTTCGTCGTAAAGGGCGTATCTACGTTATCAACAAACTAAAGCCTAAACACAAGCAGAGGCAGGGTTAAATATGGCTCGTATTTCTGGTGTAACGATTCCTGACAACAAACAGATTCATGTTGCTCTTACCTATGTTTACGGACTTGGCCCGAAAAGCAGCGTAGACATAGTCACCGCTGCCAAAGTTGAACCAACAGTGCGCGTTAAAGACTTGACCGATGCTGAAATATCAAGAATTCAGGACACCATAAATGAAAAATTTGTGGTCGAAGGCGAGTTGCAGCGAACGGTTGTTGGCAACATTAAACGTTTGAAGGACATAAATAGTTACCGTGGTCTTCGACACCAAGCAAATTTGCCATCAAGAGGTCAACGTACTCGTACGAACGCTAGAACCAAACGTGGCAAGAAACTGACAGTTGGTGGTACAGCCAAGAAAGTGGCCTCAAAAACTTAGGATAATCACATGACAAAAGATGCAACCGATACATTAGACAAGCCCGCAGAAACAGTAGTAGTTACAGAAGAAGCCGCTAAAACTGTTGTCGCGCCAAAAAAACGCAAGTCAAAGCGCACGGTACCTGTTGGTCAGGTTCATATTTTGGCAACATTCAACAACACAATAGTGACATTTACTGATGAAAACGGTGGATCGTTGGCTGCTTCAAGTGCCGGTGCGTGTGGATTCAGAGGATCAAAAAAGGGCACCGCTTACGCTGCTCAGGTAGCAATGGAAAAAGCCGGTCAATTAGTTAGACAGCAGTATGGTCTTTCAAAAGTTGAAGTATTTGTTAAGGGTGTTGGTCTAGGACGAGATGCCGCAGTTCGCGCACTTCAAGGGCTTGATATCAACGTTGAGACCATAAAAGACGTCACTGGCGTGCCACATGGTGGCGTACGTCCAAGAAAGGCTCGCAGGGTATAACAATGGCACGAGATACACAAAGCATTGTAAAAATGAGTCGTCGCGAAGGCTACGCGCTTCACCCTAAAGCTCACAAGGCTTTGGCCAAACGCAGTACAATTCCCGGCAATCATGGTGGTCGTAACCAACGAAATAAAGCAAGCCAGTACTCATTACAACTTCGTGAGAAACAAAAGGTCAAGCGATTGTACGGTCTACTCGAAAGACAGTTCAGTAAGCTGATGGCTGAAGCAACCCGCAAACAAGGTCAGTCAGGCGAGCTGCTACTACAATTCTTAGAACAACGTGCAGATAACGCAGTTTATAGAGCCGGTTTCGCTACCAGTCGTCGTGCCTCAAGACAGCTTGTGACTCACGGTCACTTCATGTTAAACGGTCGTCGTGTTGACGTTCCTTCTATCAGACTAAAGGCTGGAGACATCATGGTTCTAAGGGATCACAGTAAAAACAACGAGTATTTCAAAATGATTGATGACGTTAGCCCAGCACCAAGCGAATCGCCGAGCTGGCTTAAGGTCAATCGTAAGAAGTTTGAAATAACTGTAACTGGCGTGCCTACCCGCGAAGAGGCAGAGCCAGAGATTAATGAACAACTAATCGTGGAATACTACTCACGTTAAAGAGAGGCAAGGGCTAATATTATGTCAAAAAACATCCACACACCAGGACTTGTAAACACTGAAGATCACAGTGCAACAAGCGCAACATTCGTTATCGAACCGCTTCACACCGGTTATGGTATGACGTTGGGCAACAGTTTGCGGCGCGTACTGTTGTCCAGTATCGCTGGAGCAGCCATAACAGCATTTAAGGTTGAAGGTGCGACCCATGAGTTCACAACCATCAAAGGTGTCAAAGAAGACGTCGTTGACCTGATGCTAAACCTAAAGGGCATTCGTTTCCGCATTTTTGGTGATAATGATACTCACACACTTCGGATTGTAAAAAAGGGCAAGGGCAAAGTTACGGCAAAGGATGTCGAAACAAATGCTGATGTCGAAGTAGTAAACCCCAGCCATGTAATTGCTAATATTGACGATAGCAAAGCATCGCTTATCATCGACATAGTAGTAGAAACCGGACGTGGCTATCGAACAATTGAGGAAGGCGCTGATAAAAAAGCTAGTGATATGATTGCCGTAGACGCTATCTTTAGCCCTGTTTCGCGAGTTCGCTACAATGTAGAGAACACCCGTGTTGGTCAGATAACTGACCTCGATAAGCTAATGATCACCATTGATACTGATGGTTCAATCACTCCACGTGATGCCTTTGAGGAAGCCGCTGCAATTCTGGTAAACCAGTACACAGCTCTCGCTGGTCAAACCCGAGTTGAAGTTCCTGCGCCCCTAGGCAACAAAATCGAAGGTCTTGACTCTGAAGATTCAGAAGATCCAACCGAACTAATGACGTCGATTGAAGATCTAAATCTATCAGCACGAACTACCAATGCGCTTATTAACAACGAGATTCATACACTGAAGGACTTGTTTAGCCTAGGCGATACTGAGCTTCGTGAACTAAAAGGATTTGGCAGCAAAGCCCTAGATGAAGTAAAAGAGAAAATGGCAGAGCTGGAGCTATAAGATGCACCGTCACGGATATAAGGGAAGAAAGTTTCACCGCGAACGCGATCAACGCGAGGCCCTCATTCAGGGTCTGGCGGACTCACTCATCAAGTATGAGTCAATTGAAACTACCCTTTTAAAGGCCAAAGAGCTGGTTCCGTACGTTGAAAAACTTATCACTAAAGCCAAAAAAGGCGACTTGCATAATCGACGTCAAGTCATCAGTGGTTTACAAACGTTAGAGAGTGCTCATAAACTGGTTGACGAGATTGCACCTAAACTGACAGGACGAGTTAGTGGTCATCTTCGGATTGAGCGTACTGTGGCACGTCGCGGTGACAACACGATGATGGCAATAGTTAGTTTTGTAGATGATCTAAAAGAGGCACCCGTTGCCAAATCAGCTGACACTAAACCCATAGCTAAACCTAAAACAGCTGTCAAAAAGGCTGTTGCTAAAAAGCCAGCAGCCAAGAAAGAGGCCAAATAATGAATCCTGTTAAAGACACATCAAAGAAACAACTTCAATCCAAGACTGGGGCTAAAACTCAGAAATTAACGGTCCCTAACAGGATGAAAACCTATAGCGCTAAGCCAACCGAAGTAACACGCAAGTGGTACGTTATAGATGCAAGCACCGCACCATTAGGACGCCTAGCTACGCAAGTCGCAACGCTGCTAACAGGCAAGGGTAAACCAATGTTTACTCACCATATCGATTGCGGCGATTACGTAATCGTTATCAACGCAGCCAACCTAGTCGTAACAGGCGATAAACTAAATAAAAAGATGTACTACCGCCACAGTCATTATCCGGGTGGTCTAAAAGAATCTACTCTGTCCGAAGTCATGGCAAAAGATCCTACTTACGCCATTACCAGAGCCATTCGTGGAATGCTGCCTGTCAACAAGCTTCGGGATGAGAGACTGAAAAGACTTAAGGTTTACGCAGATTCAGAACATAATCACAACGCTCAGAACCCAGAAGTATTTGAGCTAAAGGCAGGTAAAAAATAATGGCAACTAAACACTACCACTACGCACTGGGTCGTCGCAAAAGCGCGACTGCACGTGTTAGATTGATGACGGGCAAGGGCAGTATTACTATAAACGGCAAAACTGCCGACGAATATTTTGCGACTAGCAAATCTTTGTTAAGTGAGCTACGAAAACCATTTACAGTACTAGAATTAGAGAATAAGTATGATGTCACTGTGATTGTTAGCGGTGGCGGACACAGTGGACAGGTTGAAGCAATACGACTAGGAATTGCCAAAGCCTTAACTGTCATGAATGAAGACCTCAAAAGTACGCTTAAACGAGCTGATCTACTTGGGCGAGACCCACGAGAAAAAGAGCGCAAGAAGTTTGGTCTCAAGGGCGCTCGAAAGCAACGTCAATTTACAAAGCGTTAATCTATATGGCACAACAGACTTACAATACAAATCTTTGGTTTACAAGCACCTTTCGTGGCGGCTTGTTCCATGCGTTTTAAGTAACACATAGAATCCATCGAAGAAACCGTCACAACAAGGCGGTTTCTTAAATTAATTGAAGGAGTAATTATGAACGAATCAGAAGCAAGACAAGTATTATTTGATCACCACATTGAGCGTGATATAGCTGATGTCCGTTCGTGTGTACAGATTGTCGAAGCCATGCACGCAACTGGCGGATTGGCAGGCATAATAGAGGTTACCCCTGTACCCGAGAATCATACACCAGCACCAACACCGCATGATCAGCGTGAGCGCGGTAGCTTCTTTGTCCCCTACGCCGGACTTTAGGGTATAATACAACTCAATGAGTAAACCAGTAATACTGACCGGCTTAAGGGCAAACAATTCACTGCACATTGGCAACTACTTTGGAGCATTGTTGCCGTTGATTGATATGGCTAAAACGCGATCGCACGATTTTCAGGTCAACCTAATGATGGCTGACCTTCATAGTTTTTCTACACCGATTGACCACAAACAATTACAAGAACAGATTCAGGATAATCTACGCACATACGTTGCGGCAGGTCTGCCACTTGAAAATGCAGATATACGAATGTTTCGTGAGAGTTATGTGCCTGCACACTCTGAACTAGCACATATTTTGGATTGCTTTACCGGTGTAGGTGAAATGATGCGAATGACACAGTTCAAGGACAAGTCTGCCAAAATTGGCAACAATCGTGTCAGTATGGCACTACTTAATTATCCGCCATTAATGGCAGCAGATGTACTTTTGTATTCAGCAAGTTATGTCCCTGTTGGTGATGATCAGACACAACATCTTGAATATATCCGAGACATCGCCGAGCGCATGAATAAGAAGTTTGGCGAGCTGTTTGTTGTACCAAAGCCTGTTCGAGAACAGCATGATTTTTTTGGGAAAGACCAAGGTCTGCGCATAAGAAATCTGGTTGACCCTACTAAAAAGATGAGCAAGTCAGACGAGGCTGGGAACGGTGTTATTTTTCTTACCGACTCTCCTGAGATCGCTCATAAAAAGATAATGTCCGCGACTACAGATAGTTTATCTCAGGTGCCAAACCCTGACTTTGATACTCGACCCGGTGTTGCTAATCTGGTCCAGATCTTAAACATTCTGAATCCGGAGTCAAAAGCAGAAGAGCTCGTGGGCAAAGTCACCTATAAGGAATTTAAAGAACAGGTTGCCACATCGGTGACGAAATTTTTGAAAGAATTTCAGGACAGACTAGCTGATGTTGACGAGGCACAACTTATGCACAAACTGGAAAACGATGAAAAAGTCATAAACGAAATCGCAAACGCTAAACTACTACAAGTCCAAAAGGCAATCGGCTTAAGAAAGTAATGCTTCGTTTCACTGCATCAGAATTAGACGCTGGTATCAGACTAGATAGTTATGTCAGCAGTAAAATTCCTTCGGTCAGTCGTTCGTTTATCCAAAAGCTAGAAGAACAAGGCAAAGTGCTAGTTAATTCCCAAAAGGCCCGCACCAGTCATAAAATTCGCGAGCACGACATTATAGAAGTGGATTTTGACGAAACCGCTGTGCACAACACCCCCACGATTAATATGGAAGTTTTGTATGAAGACGATGACTGTCTGGTGGTAAATAAACCGGCTGGTTTACTGACGCACAGCAAAGGTGCGTTTAACCCCGAAGCAACGGTTGCTAGCTTTATCAGACCCAAACTCACTGGATTGAGCGGGGAACGAGCCGGAATTGTCCATCGTTTGGATAGGGCGACTTCAGGAGTTATTATTACCGCCAAAACTCCTGAGGCAATGGCTTGGCTGCAAAAGCAGTTCTCTCAACGCAAGGTTAAAAAGACATATTTCGCGATAATTGAGGGTCATCTGAAACCCAACCAAGCAATTATTGACATACCAATTGAACGCCATCCTAGAACACCAAAGATATTTCGTACAAGTGCTGGTGGTAAACCGGCAATTACAGGCTACAAAGTAGCTGAAACCAGCCCGCACTATAGTTTGGTTGAGCTAACCCCACAAACAGGTCGTACACACCAACTTAGGGTACATCTAAGCCATTTAGGACATTCGATAGTTGGAGACACCTTTTATCAGGGTAAAACCAGTGAACGGCTGTATTTGCACGCTCAAAGACTTGAACTCACACTGCCAAATCGCACTAGAAAAGTGTTTGAAGTGCCGGTGCCAGAGGAGTTTTATACTATGGTGCGTAGCGATGGATGATTTACTACTAAATCAGCAGACCCGTAAAAATTTGCAGCAAATGTGCAAACAACCGCCGCACGCTATTTTGTTAAGTGGCGCTGACGGTTCTGGCAAAAATTATGTCGCCAAAAGATTAGCGGAACAGATTTTGAATGTTACTGCTGAAGGTCTGAATAACTACAGCTACTTTTTTGTACTGAAACCGGAAAAAGACTCAATAGGCATCGAGTCAATCAGGCGGCTACACACGTTTTTGCACTTGCGGACAACAGGCAAAAGCAAATCAATTCGCCGAATGGCAATTATCGAAAACGCGCAAACCTTAACAGTCGAAGCCCAAAACTCGTTGTTAAAAATTCTCGAGGAACCACCAGAGGATACAGTGATTCTTTTAACAGCCGTTCAATCTCAAAACATTCTAGCAACTATATATTCCAGAACCAGACATGTTGTCATTTTACCCCCGACAATGCCTGAAGCTCATAATTACTTTTCAACTATTGCAAGTAGCGCCCAGATAGACAAAGCATATACGTTGAGTAGCGGTGAAGTTGGATTAATGTGCATGTTGCTGCGCGATGACACGAATTATCCGCTACTTGCCAGCATTGAGAACGCCAAGACTATGCTTGGGCAAACCGCCTATGAACGTTTGGCTCAGATTGATGCCTTGGCAAAAGACAAATCAACAGTTGCGCCCCTGTTGAACGCTCTGAAACGAATTGCCAAAGTCGGGCTCAGTCAGGCATCAACAAAAGATAACATGCAGGGTACTAAGCGCTGGCATTCGATCTTAAAACACATACATATTGCCGAAAAAATGCATAGTCAAAACGTAAACACAAAATTGCTCCTTACAAATCTATTGCTTAATATGTAGTATACTAATCTCACATGTATGAGCTTGCTTTGGTCATGGGTTTCGGGATACTTACTTGGCGCAGCATCGCTGTCCGCGATGAAGAGCTAACTATGTTGCCACGGCGTATCAGCGACAAGCTCGGTAAACTATGGGACATAGCCCACCAAGGCATGCGCGAAAACCGCTTCTTGCGTGCCGAAAAAGCCCTGCTGACAATCCTAAAGATTGATCAAAAGAACGCTGCTGCCTACAACCGTCTCGGTATTCTGTACGCCAAGCAAAAAGAATACAAAGACGCGATTGATTGCTTTGAGATCGCATCCAGCATAGAACCAACGGCCTCAAGTTTGCACAACTTGGGGCTTATTTATTACGAGACAGAAAATTACACAAAAGCAGCCATTGCATTCGAAGAAGCTCTAAAGTTAGAAGAAGAGTTAGCCGCTAGGCACATTGCCTATGCCAAAGTACAAGAAAAAGTTGGTAACACTAAAATGATGCTCCAAGAACTTGAGCGGGCAGTAGAACTTGAGCCTAATCACGAAAGTTACTCACTTTTAATACGAACATACGAAAATCTTGATATGCAAGTCGAGGCAGATCTAGCCAAAGATAAGCTCAAGAAACTCATTGTCCCTGCGGGTAAGCCCAAGCGAATGCTTCGACCCAAGCGGGTTGTTATTTAGGACTAACTGAGACAAACCTGCGGTTTTTCTCGTCGCGCGGCGAAAGAAATAAATTCATTTCTCCGGCTGCTCTTTTCCCTTAACTTCAATTGTGTAAAAACTGCCGATCTGTTAAAATCACATCTGTTATGTGCCACCTTAGCTCAGTTGGTTAGAGCGTCAGTTTTGTAAACTGAATGTCGT
>CAYGHF010000004.1:0-20863 GCA_964349795.1 uncultured Saccharimonas sp. (SeqCode)
CTTCATTGCTTGGTTTAACTCGATAATCAATCTTTTCATCAAGTTTTTTTAGTTCTGGCTAAAAACCATAAAGTTGCATCTTTGGGCGCTTATCTCCTAGTAGCTTCCAGCCCTTGAATGTCATCTCAAAGTTCTTCTGGAAAAACCTGCGACCAACTGCTAGTAGCACATTATCCATCCGACTTACGTCCTTGAGTGGTTTATAAGTGTTGTAGTCGTAGCCACAAGGAATGATTGTTGAGTTAAGCCCTATGGTTTTTAATTCATCTTGATTGTATGAACATATCGTGATGTTTCTAAACTCCCTGCGGTAGCAAGATATGACAGCCGATTGGGCGACAATATCATCTGGATAAAACCAAGTCTCGAACTCTGAAACAAAATAAACTGGCACCCCTTTCTTAACAGACGACAGCCATACTGG
The DNA here is from genome assembly GCA_964349795.1 of uncultured Saccharimonas sp. (SeqCode). GTDB lineage: Bacteria > Patescibacteriota > Saccharimonadia > Saccharimonadales > OMJO01 > CAYGHF01. Next base: position 425 of record CAYGHF010000004.1, read on the forward strand.
GAAGGCAGTCTCCCACCAAGTTGCCACTTTGATAGCCTCTTCGCTCGATAAACGTGTAATCAGACGATCATAATTCTTAAAAGTTCTTAGCTTTAAGTCCTTGTGAGTCTCCCAAGGAGTACCGTGATGATCTATACCCCAAATCTCAACCATAAATCCCTTGTCACATAGTCGATTGGCAAGCTCAAAGATGTTTTTAATACCGCCACTTAATCCAAATGTCTGCAAAACAAAAATAATGCGAGTTTTGCCGCTATCGTCTTTTACATTACGCGAGTCAAACCAATCACCCCACTTGCTCCAAAAATATTTGATTGATTGTTTTTCCTTGGCACTCATTTGTTTATTCTTGCCCCTAGTCGCGGACTCTACATGCGTAAGAACAGCTGATGGGAAATATAGGGTGCGATAGCCAGCCTCCCAACCACGTATGCACCAGTCCATATCTTCAAAGGCAAACTCAAAACCCTCGTCCAACAACCCGACATAATCCATGAACTCTCTTTTTATATACATACATGCGCCCGTTACCCCAAGGCAATATTGCGGCACATTTGCCGGTCCGTAGTTTGCATCCTGAAACCGATAATAGTGGTCAAACCATTCTGGTTGTTCTGTGTTGCGATGGCTACCAGCACTTTGAATCTTGCCATCGGGGTACAACAATTTGGGACCAACAATTCCTGTATCAACTCCGAATTCGTATGCACCATACTGTAAGCCTGCTAACCAATCGGGGTGTGCAATAATATCGCTATTCACAAGCACTATGTCATATTTTCGATTGGCAGCTTTAAGACCAGTATTCACAGCTTTGGCAAAACCACCATTTTTATCTCGATATATAACTTTGACTTGGTCGTTCTCTAATTTTCTCAATTTTTTTCTGTTCTCCGGTTGGCAGTAATCATCGACCACGATAACTTTTACCAGTTTTGGGTCTGTCGTCTTGGCAATGCTTTGTAGGCAGGGCACGAGAACATTTAAATCATTGTAACTCGGGATTACTACTGTGACTGGTTTGGCATAAGCCTCGTACCAGTCTTGGACCGCAGACTCGTCGACACCACTAACCAAACCATTTGGAAAATATAGGTTGTTACCCAATCGACGATCTATCTTAACAATTTCTTGTTTTAGATGTGTAACAAACGCCTTCGGTCCATTTTTTGCGGCATAACGTGCTACGTAATAGGAGTTCTTTAACATACCGCGGTCTTTGTATTTCAGCTGCCCTTTGGCAATGCGGCGCGCAGCGCGTTTACTAACTCGATAGACTAATTTTATATTGCTCTTCATATTGAATTACTCCCCATACTATACCATAGGATAACTGATACCGATGTGGCTTTAGCAGGTAGGAAAGCTGACTCAACTAGTGTAATCTGAAGCCATGAAACGTGTGCTTATTACTGGCGTAAACGGATTCGTTGGCAAACATCTAGCTCGTGCTTTTTTGGCGGCCAACTACCAAGTAGATGGGCTAACCGCGAACGAACCCCTAGCAAAACAACTGACGGGCGTCGTTACAAACGTTTTCCAATGCGACCTTGCAGATAGGTCTGCTGTTTCAAAACTTGAGCTAAGCGGGTATGACGTAATCGTTAACCTTGCAGGTCTAGCTAATGTTGGCAAATCGTTTGACCAGCCCGAATTATATTTGCGTATCAATGTTGATGTACTGCGCTTCATAGGTAAAAGAGCTTTGGACCAAAATCCAAATATCCGACTAATTGCTATCAGCAGTGGTGCGGTATACGATAGCGACCAGCCAATGCCTCTAACTGAAAACTCTGCCGTTTCGGCTGACACTTCTCCCTACGCAGCGAGTAAATTGGCGATGGAGCAGGCTGCGAACAAACTGCAGGTCGATGGACTTGACTGTATTGTTGTGCGACCGTTCAATCATTTTGGACTTGGTCAAGAGTCTGGTTTTATACTGCCCGATTTATACGATGGTCTGGTGCGTGCAGTATCAAAAAATGAGCCCTTGAGCGTTGGCAACCTCACGACTAAGCGTGACTATACTGACGTTCGCGATATTGTCCAAGCATACGTTTTACTGGCAGACGCACCAAAAAGTACACTAACAAAAAAGCTATATAACGTTTGCAGTGGCACTCCACTGAGTGGTAAGGATATTCTTGAGGCCCTGAGGCGACAAATCCCGAAAACTTCAGCAGTTGAGATTTTGGAGGACAAAACCCGTTTTAGAAAGAATGACCCGCAGGAGCTTGTCGGCTCCAATGAACGACTGGTAGCTGACACCGGTTGGCAACCAAAAATAGAGCTTACTAAGACTATCAGGGATTTTGTTACCGAACGTTCTGCTTAGATATCTATCTTTTCGGTCTCAAGACCCAAATCATGCTGAACCATCATGCTGACTAGTGCAGGGAAATCAACTTTGCGCTTCCAGCCAAGTTCTTTCTCGGCTTTGGCAGGATTACCAAGCAAAATGTCTACTTCAGCAGGGCGCATAAATTCGGGATTTTGCTTTACGTATGGCTTCCAGTCACTTACACCAATTTCTTTAAAAGCTAGCTCTAAAAATTCTCCTATCGAATGCGTCTCGCCAGTAGCTAAAACGTAGTCGTCCGGTTTGTTTTGTTGGAGCATGCGCCACATGCCTTCGACGTAATCGCCAGCGTAACCCCAGTCGCGCTTAGAATCAAGATTGCCTAATTCTATATAATCTTGCTTGCCCAAATGGATTCGAGCTACTGCATTGCTAATTTTCCGTGTAACAAATTCGACCCCTCGGCGAGGACCTTCATGGTTGAATAAAATACCACAGCTGGCATGTATACCGTAGCTCTCGCGATAATTTTTTGTTATCCAGTGACCGTACAGTTTCGCTACCCCATATGGGCTACGTGGGTGAAATAGGGCTTGCTCGTCATAACCTTTTCCGGGGCGATTGTAATCTAGCCCCCCAAACATTTCTGATGTTGAGGCTTGGTAGAAACGGATAGATTTTGCACTGCCTGTCATACGAATTGCCTCTAGAATATTTAGCACACCCTTACCCGTAACCTCTGCAGTTAATTGCGGGTTCTTAAACGAGTAGCCGACGTGGCTGATGGCACCAAGATTATATATTTCGTCTGGTTGAGCGGTTTGAATAGCGTTGAAAAGCGAGGCTTGATCTGTGAGATCTGCCTCGATTAAAGTCACGTATGGAAATTCTTGTTCCGTTGCCCGTCTTTTGGGATTGTGCTGTCCTCGAATAATTCCAAAGATTTTGTAGCCTTTGGCGTGCAGCAACTCTGCCAAATGCCCACCGTCTTGTCCAGTTATGCCAGTAATTAGTGCCCGTTTCGCCATATTTCTCCCTTACTTGAATATTCCGCTTAATTATATCCTATGTGGCTAAGTCAGCACTTGTTTTTGTTACAATAACAAGGTGAAACAAAAGCAAATAGTTATTGATGCCCGTGAGTCAGGTACAACCACGGGACGTTACGTAGACAAACTGATTGAATATCTTCACAAGCTGAAGCCAAAACACAACTTGGTTATACTGACGCGGGCTGGTCGTGTAGATTTTATGAAAGAAATTGCTCCAAGCTTTGAGATTGTGACGTGTCGATACAAAGAGTTTACGTTTGCCGAACAAATAGGTTTATTAAGGCAGGTCCGCGGACTCAAACCAGACTTAGTCCATTTCGCTATGGTGCAGCAGCCGATCCTATACCGCGGCAAGGTTGTAACAACTATGAACGACTTAACCACTATTCGCTTCTCTAACCCTTTAAAAAATCCAATAGTTTTTTACCTAAAACAGCAAATATACAAGTTTGTGAATTATGTGGTTGCTCATAAATCAGCCCAAATCTTAACCTACACACAGTTTGTCAAAGAAGATGTTGCTAAATTTGCCCGCATAAATAGTCGCAAGATCACCGTGACCTACCTGGCTGCCGACAAAATTAAAGACGCCCCCGAAAGCATGCCTGAATTGGATAATAAACGCTTTTTGCTTTACGTAGGTAGACCCCAGACCCATAAAAATCTGGATAGGTTAGTTGAAACGTTCGAACTTTTGCGTCAAGAATACCCAGAACTACGACTTGTGCTTGCCGGCAAAAAAGATCGTCTGTTTAAACAACTCGAGAAACGCACGATTCACGCCGGTATTAAAAATGTGGTGTTTACCGATTTTGTAACCGAGGGTCAGTTGCGTTGGCTGTATGAAAATTGCGCTGTGTATGTTTTCCCATCACTCAGTGAGGGTTTTGGGCTTCCCGGTTTGGAAGCAATGATACATGGAGCGCCCGTAGTGTCCAGTAATGCCACTTGCTTGCCAGAGGTTTACAAGGACGCTGCTCAGTACTTTGATCCTTTGGTAATTGAAGATATGGCTAATGCCATAAAAAATGTGTTGGACAACCCTACCAGACGTCAGACTTTAGTTACACGTGGTTATGCCGTGGCAGAAAAGTACTCATGGCAGAATACTGCCCAAAAAACTCTAGATGTGTATAACGACGTACTGTCTGGCAGCTAATTAAGCTTTGGCTAATCTTTGACCGGTCTTAAAACAACGTGTCTTTCTCTGCCCTCACCAATTGACTCAGTTTCAATACCTGACTCGGTAGCAACCTTGTGCACGACACGCCTATCGGCCCCGTTCATTGGTTGCAGTGGCATTTCTTTGCCAGAATCTTTAACTTGCTTGACCCACTCTTCAACTTCTTCGGCAAGCCTTGAAGCCCGTGCCTTTTTGTAATCAGCGATGTCGACATTGACTCGGCTTGGTTCGTAACCATTGTTTCTGAGAGCCGTTCCAACCATGTATTGCAACGACCGCATTGTGTCGCCGTGCTGACCAATGAGAAAGCCGTTTAGATGTGTACTAGGTACATGTAGTTCTATGACCTCTCTGTCCTCTGTGGTTGCATATACATCGGTGTTTAGACCAAAAAATGACAGCAAGTCTTCTAAGTATTTTTTGGCGTATTGAATTGCCTCTTCAACTTTTGTATCACTCATTTCATTTTTTCCTCCGCTTGGCTTTTGACGCGGTTTTTTTCTTTTTTGGCTTGCTCATACTTTTATTTATTACTTCTCCCTCAATTACTACTCTGCTGGGTTTGTCCGCAACTGCTTCCATTTCTTGTTCGTCTTGAGCCAAGATCTTGGCTTGCTGTAAGTAGGCTGTAACCCCACTAACTAGCCAGTACAAGCTAAGTGCCGAGGCAATATTCACGGTAAACACAAATATCATGATTGGGATCAGATACTTCGTGTTGCGACTTACGGCCGCATTAACCTCGGAAGAATCAGACTGTTTGCCTGAGCTTGCGTCTTTTAGGATTTGACGAAGTTTGCGTGAATCTTTGCTGTCTGGCATGAGCTGCTTGCTTTGGAAATACTGAGAGACAGCGCTACCGGCAACTAAGAACATCGCTGGCCAGTAAATAACGCCGTTCGCCAGTGCTGCTCTTTTCAGATCAATAAACCCAAGCAGTGAGGCATCAAACTGCTTGATGTCTGTTGCCAAAGTCTTCATCCAACCCATGTTACGAATAAAATCATAAGAGCCCGAGATGATGGCATTGGGGTCGACGATTACTTTGTGCAAACCTTGGTAAAGACCGATTAAAACGACTAGTTGGATAGCCAGAACACCGAGTGGACTCAATGGATTTATTTGGCGCTCTTTATAAAGCTCCATGGTTAGGAGTGATTCTTTTTGTCGGTCACCCTTGGTGGCAGCCTTGATCTTCTTCAGCTCCGGCTGCATTTGGCGCATAGCTTTGGTGTGGTGAAGTTGTTTTTTGACTAGCGGCCACATCAACATTCGCACAGCAATTGTGAAAATAATTATTGCCAAACCAAAGTTATGACTGGGCAATAACGCGTATATTAACGTCAGAAGATTAAATATTGGCTTTACTATGACAACCTGAAAGACTGATGCGAACATGATAACTCCTACTAACTTGTCACCATGATAGCATGGAAGCTTTGCGTTTACATCTGTTTTATGACCTAGACTTGGTTTTTATTCAAGCCCGCTTGGTGAAACTGGGCCTGCAATACTTTTGACAACTCAGCAGCGTCCATCTCTGCTATTTGGTCAGAGAATACTGTAACAACAACGTCATAAGCACCCACTACCAAAGTCTGCTGGCGGACTGATTCGAATATACGACGCCGAATACGATTTCTAACAACGGCCGATTTACAAACTTTCTTGCTTACCACCACAGCCATTCGATATGTTTTGCGCTTTGGATTGTCTACATATTTAACAGAGCAAAGTGGTCCACGAACAACCGACCCTCGGTTATAGGTTGTGCGAAGGCTGTTGTGACCATGAAAGCGGTTCAATCGAGGAATCATACTTACCAGATTACAGGTCAAACTGAGTAGGGTCTACTCGATTTACGCAAACTCGTGCTTCCGTCTGGGTCAGTCCAGATTGATTCAGAAGTGGTTTTCTCTGAATAGGATGTATCTGTAGATACGTCTTTAGAGGAAAAATCTCTTCTGGACAGACTGGGTGAACCAGAGAATGAGGGAGTTTTGCGTAAGTCGAGTTTAGGCAGAAAGTTTTTCGCGACCTTTGTTACGTCGTCTCTTAAGGACAACGCGACCGGCTTTGCTTGCCATTCTTTTCATAAATCCGTGTTGTCGTGCGCGTTTTCGCTTTTTTGGTTGGTGCGTTCTTTTAGGCATTGTGCTATCTCCAAGTACTTGCCGTAGCAAACGTTGTGTTTACTACGAAGGTCAAATTAACAATAATTACCCACCAATACTAGCAACTTTTCCACTTAAAAGAAAGTATTTTCCACAGATTTAACAGATAGGTAAAATTTCTGTGCATAACTCTTCACTTGTCAGCTAGTTTTGCTCAGCATACACAAAATCGTCTCTTAAATAGTTGTGGAAAACTCGGTTTGTTTTGTATATTAGGATACACGAGTGAGTGAGTGAGTAAGGAGCGAGGGAATGCAGGACAACCTGTGGCAAGCGGTTTTAGGCGAAATAGAGGTATCTGTTTCGCGTGCCAGTTTTATCACGTGGTTTAAAAATACCCGAATGCTGAGAGACAAGGACAATATTCTGGTTATTGGCGTCCCTAATGTGTTTATAAAACAGCAACTAGAGCGCAAATATCAACAGCTCATAGCAGACACCCTAGAAAAAAATGGTGTCAAGCCAGATAGAATAGAATTCAAGATACACTCCTCTATTCATGTCCCAAAAAAGAAAGAAGACCAAGACCCTGTCATGATGGTGCCGACTAGCACTAAAAAAGATAATGAACGACCCTCGCCAACAACCCTAACCCACACCTACCGACAAGGCATCAACGAAAGATATACTTTTGAGAACTTCATCGTTGGTTCTGGCAACGAGCTAGCCTACGCCGCTTGCCAAGGAATTGCTGCTAGCCCAGGCAGCCGGTACAACCCACTGTTTATTTACGGTGGCGTTGGGATTGGTAAAACTCATTTGATACAGGCTGTTGGCAACGCAGTGCTTGCCAATAACCCCAAAGCACACGTGGTTTACGTTTCTACCGAACAATTCGTACAAGAGTTTTTGGATGCCATAAGGTATAAGAAAAACACCGATTTTGCCGGCTACTATAGAAGTGCCGACGTGCTTATAGTAGATGACATACAGTTCATAGCCGGCAAGGAGAAGACTCAAGAAGAATTTTTCCACACCTTTAATGCTCTACACCAAGCCAACAAACAGATAATTATTAGTAGTGACAAGCCACCTCGTGACATACCAACATTAGAAGAAAGACTGCGCAGTCGTTTTGCTTGGGGGATGAGTATAGATATGCAAAATCCTGACTTTGAAACCCGCTGCGCAATCATCCAAACCAAAGCCAACTTGCACAACGTCGAACTCCCCCCACCGGTTGTTGAATACTTATCAAACCTAGTCCAGACCAACATAAGGGAGCTTGAGGGAGCACTTAACCAGCTGCTAGCGTTTTGTGAGATGCGTGGTTTATCGCCCGATGTTTCCCTTGCTACAAGCTTGCTTGGGAGTAGCAAATCTAGACCAAAGCATTTGAGCGCCAAACAGATCATTGAACGAACCGCAAAACATTTCCAGATATCTACAGAAGACATACTCGGTCCTAAAAGAGACAAGGATATAGTCGTGCCTCGCCAAATCGCTATGTACATGTTACGAAGTGAGCTTCACTTGAGTTTTCCAAAGATAGCTAGAGAGCTTGGCAGAAAAGACCATACAACGGCAATACATTCAGTTGAAAAAATCGAGAAAGAAGCAACGCTTGATGTCGATATCCGCGAAGCAATCAGTGATATCAAGGAGCGTCTGTATGCTTAGTCTGTTGTGGCAAACCTGTGCACAAGCTGTTCAGACTATGGTTGATGCCTGTGTTTATGTTTGGGTTGTTATGCCCAGCAGGCAAATTTTTGTAGGTTGCGTGTGGGTAAAGTCAGTATTTGTGAACCATTTGTACGGTATTTATAAGACTACTACTACACAGATTTTTTTGAATAGTTTAAGTGGTGGTGGGTTGTTTTTCCACCATTTCCACAGGGCCTATAAGTACTATAACAAAGTATATAAAAGGAGTATTAGTAGTATGAATTTTTTCCAACCCACCAACCCGATATTTATTACTAAAATTATTAATGGGAGGCTAGCGGGATGAAACTTCAGGTCACTCAAGAAAATTTAAACAAGGCTTTGGGCAGCGTTTCACGTGTTGCAAGTGGTAGGGGTACGCTACCAATTTTATCCAATGTTTTACTAAAAACTATCGGCAACAGACTAAGTATCGCGGCTACAAACCTAGATATTGCCATCACCCACTTCATTGGCTCAAAAGTTGAAAAAGAAGGTTCAATAACGGTACCTGCAAGACTCATGCAAGACTTTGTCGCTAGCCTTCCAAGCGGTGTTATTGACATAGACTTGGATGAAAACAAATTACACATTAGCACCGACAAATACCAGTCTACGATCAACGGTGTGTCAGCTGAAGAGTTTCCTGTTATGCCTGCCATAACTGACGGCAAAACAATTAAAATTGACGGCAAAAGTCTGAAACTTGGTTTGCAGCAGGTGGTCTTAGCTGCGTCAAACGATGAATCAAGACCAGTACTTACCGGTGTTTCCATGCAGGTATACGAAGGCAGTCTTTATCTGGTAGCTACCGACAGTTACCGGCTTGCAGAAAAAGTCATGACCAAGACCAAAGAAACGCTCGACATGCTTGTTCCAGCTAGTGCTTTGCAGGATCTACTACGCATTTTGGGTGATTTTGACGGTGAAGTAGAGATTGTCCATGATGACCAACAGGCCTTATTCAAAGTAGGTGATGTCGAGCTTGTGACAAGACAGATCGAGGGCAAGTACCCAGACTACAGGAAGCTCATACCTAGTAAATTCGAATTTACGGCTACCCTGAAGCGTTCCGAACTGTCTAACATCACAAAAGTATCAAGCCTGTTTGCCAGAGAGAGCGCAGGTAGTATAACTATTAATCTAGATAAAAAAGCCCAGCAAGTAAGCATCCGTTCGGTTGCCTCACAACTAGGTGAAAATACAGCCAGCGCCGAAGCAAGCGTGTCAGCTGACGGCACAATAACACTCAATTCCCGCTACGTTCTAGATGCCTTACAATGCCTAAGTAGTGATGATGTCTTGTTTGCCTTCAACGGCAAGTTGGAGCCTTGTGTGCTAAAAGACCCAAAAAGCACTGACTACCTGCATGTAATTATGCCACTCAAGAGCTAGCCAGCTACAATAAGTGCATGATTGAGAACATCCGTCTACAAAATTTCCGGTCATATAACGACAGTACTTTTATTTTTGCTCAGGGCGTAAACATTATTATCGGTGCCAACGGAAGTGGTAAAACCAATCTACTGGAGGCATTATTGGTGATATCTACCGGAAGTTCATACAGAGCAAAAGATGCCGAGCTAGTGATGCATAAAAAAAATTGGGCTCGTATCGATGCTAAGTTGTTAGGCAGTAACAGAACTATAAAATACAGCACTCATGGCGACACGGTTAAAAAAGCTTTATCCGTTAATGGCGAAGTCATTTCTCGTATTACCGATAAAAAGAAAACACCAGTAGTTTTGTTTGAACCCAATCACTTACAGCTTTTTAGTCTTGGCCCCGAGAATCGCAGAGACTATTTAGACGACCTACTAGAAATAACTAACACTCATTATGGCCAAATCAGGCGACTTTATCGTCGCAACCTCGCACAGCGTAATAGGTTGCTAAAGATTAACCCACCGAATCTAAAAGACCAGCTGTTTGTCTGGAACATACGGCTTAGTGAGCTTGGCGGGCAAATAGCCGAGTATCGCCGCAACTTGTTAATCGAAATAGATGCTGAGTTGCCGTCTCGGTACGCCAGTATTTCTAAAACCAAAACTCCCATTCGGGTGTTGTATAGTTCCAAGATAGGTTCCGAACAATACAGCAGCCAACTGTTGCAAAAACTAGAAAACAACATCGCTCATGATGTCGCTCGTGGGTTTACCGCGCACGGACCGCACCGTGACGATATGCAGATACTTTTAGATGGTCACCCAATTCAGGACAGCGCATCGCGCGGCGAGGTAAGGACACTAATGTTGGCACTCAAGATGGTAGAACTCGGTATAATAGAAAAACATTACGGGCAAAAGGCGATTTTTTTGCTCGACGATGTGTTTAGTGAACTTGATGCCACGCGGCGCAAGGCGTTGACTACGATAATGAGTGGGCACCAAACTTTTATCACAACCACGGACGCCGATGTAGTTGCCAAAAGTCTAGAAACGAAATGTAGAACCATAAAAACTAGTGGTTATTGATGTCTCGAATAATTTGTTCGGGTATCTTAGGGAAGTCCCCAATATAAAAGACTATGGCGGGGCTGGCGGCAACTTTCCAAGCGCCATTCGTTTTGTTCAAAATTACTCTTTGTCGATCAAGGCCAGCAAGTTTTGGGCTGAGAACAGCGGCGTACCAATCACCTTGTTTGTACAATGCTTCGTAGCTAACAGAATAATTACTTGCACCAACTATTGAAAGAGTGGTTGATCTTGGCGCTTCACCTGTTGCTGCCAGTAGCTGGTTTAGTTTGGACTGGCTTAGATCCAAATCTGGACTTTTGATCTGGGTAGTTTCCGGTACATTAATCGTTCGGTATACGTCTTGCTTGCCACTTTCACTAAACTTCACCAGATAAGTGCCGTTTCTTAGCCTAACAGTGGTGTTAGTACTAGTTTGGGCTTTCAATGACCCTATCGAATTGTCGCTTGTCTCATGGGGATCAGCTTTTGTGCCAAGTTCGACCAAAACCCCATTTGTACTAACTAATGTTACGTTCCTGAAACTGCGGTAATACCTAAACCCGTATAATCCGCCAATGCTTGCCACGACCAGTACCCCAAAGATTATTAACAGCCGCCGATTACTATTTTGGTTATAACCATACCGTTCCATCACGGGCTCCTGTTTATAAACACTATTTTGTAGTCGGAAACGTCCCAGCCACTAGCCTTGATCCAATCTAGGGCAGATTGTCTGATGGCTGCGGTAGGGGCAGTAATGAAAATGCGGACTGGCTTATCTGGGTCATCACCCTCGCTGGTCCCATAATCGATACGGTATTTGTTGCCCGCACTTATGTAGGGTAGTTCTTTAATAATGGGGCTTTTGTCGATGTCATTTTCGGTGGAGTCGTCAAAAACTCGACTAGATATTCCTTCCGCTCGCATCCTATCATTCTCGTGCTTGTCGTACCAATCAGAAGTACTTGAGTCATCAGATTGCAAGGCTATGCCAACATAGCGGTCATCGTACTCGCCAAGTGTTATCGTCTCGGTGACGGTCTTAAATCCCTTACGGCTGACTTCTACGGTTATTTTTCCTGCATGCTGGCTTGATTGTCCGGCGCGTACTTTCTTGCCATTTATCTTTATTGTTGATCCACTTGGTGCAACTTCAACGGTCAGTTTGGCACTGTTTTTGGGTGAACGCACTAAGGATATTACTAGAAATATCAAAACCGCGGACAGCAATACGGCAGCCAAGATTAATATTTTGTTTCTAGGTACTTTGTTCATGTCCCTCCTACTTTTTTAGCCTAGCACGTAAATAATTACCACGTGAATCAGATAATTTTGCTTTGCCAAGACCGGGGTAGCGTTTTTGGTAAGACGCACTGGCTTCGTCAGTGCCGTTAGGCTGCAAACCAACGTATATGTAGGTGTGACCGACGCCACCACCTTTTCCGGTCACAATCATTATATCGCCAGGCAGCAAGTCAGCAGTGCTTGATACGGAGTCTACGACGTCATAAAGCTCGGGATGGGCTTTTACATACGGGTACTGTGTGTACGTTCCATATAGTGGGTAGTTAGGGTCGGCGCCGGTAGCCCGCATAACCGTTCCTACGAACGACCCACAATCTCGACCAGAGAATGGTGCGCTGGGGTTGTACTGCTCCAGCACGGGCTTATACGCAGGCTTGATGTCGTAGTTATTGTTGCCTGATGCTCTGTCTGGCCAAGAAAGATTTATGGCGGTTTGGGCAATACTACTAGCTACTACACCTCCCGAGCAACCAGCTCCGCTTGTTGCTGAGGCTGGTCCTGTGGTCTTTGGCACTGCCTTTTCAACACCAGCCACCAAGCCATCGGCGTATTTTTGCTTGTCAGTTTGGTTCAGCCCCATTGGCGATCCGCCAGCGCTGCTGCCACCCACTTCGTTATATATCCAAGGTACATTTGATAGTAATTGGACCGCCCAAATGTTACCGGGTGAAATAGTGCCCCCACGTCCACCATTTATGCCACCTGACGCATCCGGCATCACTCGTACTGCCCTACCCTCTACACGTCCTCTTTCTGCCGCGACTATGTTGCCGTATTCCTGACTTTTTGTTGCTACGGCGGCGTTGTTAAAGACAACATTTGTGCCACTGGTATTTGTTCTGTACTGCCCGTCTCGTTGTACGTAAACTTGGGCTAGGTTGGGGTCAGAAAATGCTTTGTCACCTTGATAGTGGATGCTTATCGCTAGGTTAGCCTTGGCGTTGTTGGCAATATCGACACGCTGCCGGAAAAGAGCCTTATCGAGAGCGGCGTTTTTGGTCATAATTACTTTGTAGCCATCAGTTTCGAGCTTTGTTTTTACAAGCTGGGAGACATCAAATACATCCTCGGTTTCAGGGGAATTGTGCGTGTTATGGTCAATTATGCCAGATACAGGATCAGTGGTTTGAGCGACCTCACCACCATGGCCGGGGTCTATTACAATGACTGGCGCGCCAGCTGTGTTGGCCAGCCCTTCGGCATTACACACGCATGAACCACTACTGCCAGAACCCGAGTTTTGGTATGACACATTGCCAGAAGGGTGGAACTGCAGAAGCTCAGGTTGCGTTAGTTTGGCTGATTGTTCTTCGGCGGGTGTACCGATTACGAGCGAGGCAATTTCTCCATAACGATTGGCGACGCTCTGGGCGGCACCTAGTTTTCTGTCATAGTATAATTTTTGACCAGCATCGCCTTGCGGTTGATAGCTGGCGGGCGGAATAGCGCCTTCCTTCGTGTAGTCATAATCTGGGTTTTTTGGATCGTATCTAGGGTCGGAACCCTGCGCCCAAATTGTGTTGCCGGGGTATTTTTGAAAGTAGGTCAGCGCGTAGATAAACTGCGGGACAGTTGAATTTTTGTCTGACAGAACGCCAATAAATCTAGTTTTACCGGGTTGAGTGAAACTGCGGGCAATGGCCTCTACGCCGGCATCAAATGATTTGAATGATTGCGTCCCATCCCCAGCATGAGCGCCATCAATCAACTCGGGCGCATTTAGGCCAGAGTTGAACGGGTTAAAAACACTGCCGTTACTAATATCGCCACCTTCGCCAAAAGCCATACCAACCATGGCAATCACGTGTTGCTCGGTCAGGATGGTGTCTAGGGGTATGTTGGCTTTTTGACCAATATTTTTCAGAGCTTCAATCATCATTTGTTCTAGTATGTAAGGCGGCTGCAACCCACTATTCCAGCTCCCCGATTGTGAAGCGGGGTTCGAACTACCAGAGCTGCCCGAACCAATTGGTGACGTGCCGACAGCCGCGCACTGATTACCGTCCGTGTCAAAATAGTAAATGCCAGACCTAAAGGCGTCCTTCTGTTCTTTAGTCAGGGCCGCCACACTCATGGGGAATAATAGCAATATCACCACTGCCAAAGGTAGGACTTTGTGCCAACCTAACCTAAATATTGTTCGTAGTATAGGGGGCACTATCATGGGCCTCCTATCGTATCAGTAACAACGTCAGCCATGTCGTCGTAATGATCTGTTGGGTGTATACCATCGCCACTGTCAGCGTACGACGGACTGGCTACTGCTGCCCAGTCGATGACAATGATATTTTTAGACAACACCAACTCTTGAAGTGCGGCATTCATAGCTGGTAATTTTGGTGCTCGTACGGAGTCGGCAGCGTATAGGTTTATCCAGTACAAAGTTGCGGTTTTGTTCAAACCTCTAATTTTATCTATAAGTGCCGTGGCATCTGTTTTGAACGTAGTGCTGGCGTAATCATTAGTACCAAGCGAAATTACTATGCTGCTGGCAGCCCCTATCAGCGCCTTGTCATCTGGTTGATCTACTTGCCCAAGACCATCAAATGGTGCTGGGTTTTCTGAGCCACAACGATCTCCGGTCCCTTTCAAGTGCCGCCCACAATAAGCTTGAACAGTAGTATTTACCCACCCAGTACTTTTTAGCTTGGCTTCCAAGTCACCTTGGCTCTTCATGCCAATACTCAGAGAATCACCAAGTATATAGATGCTGTCACCATTAGTTGTGCCAGTAGTTTGTGTGGCTGGCACTGGTGTGGTTGTGCTTGATGGTGAACCAGAAAATCCAGTGTCACTGCAGGATGCATCGTCGCCCTCATAGCAGGCGTAACTCACCATCGTTCTTGTGTCAAAAATGAACATACGTATTCGTAGCCAGTCGGGGTTGTCTGAGTCAACACATTTTTCTTCTGAGTATTTTGCGCTACTGGGGTTTATGTCACCGACGTGAGTAGCATCCCAGCCAATGCCTTCCTTTTTGGCTATATCAACGCCAAAACAGGTCTTGGCTCTGTCTTTATATTTTTGTCCGTCGCTGCCGGTCAAAATCTTTACTGCTTCATCGGCGTTGGCATAGGGGTCTTCCAAGATTGTTTTGCCAAGGTCTTCTTTACTAAACCCGTATTCAGGAAACCCGTATTCATAAGGCACATCAGCCGCCGCCATGGCTGGTGCAGACAATGCCGAGAACAGACTCGAAATGTGAGCCGGCCCGCTAAGTAAGCCCCGGGCAAAATTGGCAAAGTTTTGGGTTGGGCTGCTGCTTTGCTTGTCTATGAACTTTGCTATGACCGAGCGCCGGTCGTAAACATCAAACACACGTCGGGCAAAACTTCTAGATTGGAAGTCTAGCTTATCTTCTGCCTGCCGGTCTTTCTTTAGGATTGCACTGTCGGTAGAACTTAGCTCTGCCCCGCCAGTAGCCCTATACGCAGTATTGGCTACCTCGCGGGCACCGTAGGCGTCAACATTGCCTCCTTTTGGTCCTTGGTGCGGTGTGCCTGTTAGCGGCTCATCAGCCAGAAGCTTGGGCACAAATTCAGTAATAGCAGCAATGGCAGCAGCAGAAGCCACTGTCTGGACTCCCTTTGCCGCCCAACCGCCAGGACCAAGAATTAGTAGAGCGGCACCACCCACGGTTTGAATGGCTTGACCAATGCCACTACACGCCGAATTCGCACCATATTGATCAAGCTCTTTTTCAAAGTTTGCTGCCGTATTATTGGGTGAAAAAGCTTGTTTTATATTCGGATCAATATCGGTACCTCCGGTTTCTCCCATCTCTGATTGCAGGGCTTTTGACTCCCAAACTGTCTTGCCGTCAGAATCTGTAAAGTTTTTTACGACTTCGCCGAGCTGGTTCATATCGATATCCTTGCCCAGCATCGTCTGCGAGCCAAGCGAGATGATATCAACCGCCGATTTCATGGAAGGCACAATTATGTTATCTCTGTTTATGTCTGGTATCTGACTGGCAACATCTTTAGCTACACAAAGTGCCGCCGAACCTAGTAATAGTGCCCCCGCAACTCCAGCCGTAGTTTTCAGCTTGCCCTTTATTACTTCAGCCCTAGCATTTGCCTCACTAGTTCTAGCCGATATTTTGGCAGCTCTCTCGGCCTGCCGTGCCTTAAAAAATTCAGAGTTGGCAATCCTGCCATCAATTTTGCCATCAATCGTGGTCGATAGCCTTTTTATGGGGTGGAGCCAAGACGGCGCGTCGTAAAACTTAGTCAGGGTTCTAAATTTTGCGGCGCTGATTATTTTGCCGTAGTTTTGGTTCTCAATATGGGCGCGGAGGATCGCCCTTTTGCCGCTGATAGACACTCCACTCAAATCGACGTTGAACTTACCACCATTAAGTCCACTGACTTGTCTTACGTTTTCAAGCGCCACGCCGTTATCTTTAGCGATTGCCTGTCGGTTCTTGGTCGCATCACTGGTTGCGCTATATAGTTGATTCTTTCTTGCATCAATCGTTATCGATTTCATTTGACCACTGTAACCTGTGGAGCTGATGGTAATACCGTCATTAGCAAGATTTGCTCGCATTCTCCCGACAATCTTACTACCAACAAAGCTAACTCTGGTCTCACCTACCTCACTAGTTCTAGCCCAGCGGTACAGCCCGCTCATTCGGGAAGAACCAGCCTTTTCGTGATTACTAAAGCTGGGCATAAATGTTTGGGCATATTGGATAACTTGCCACGGACCGCTGGCGATTGAGAAAAAGGCAGTTCCACCACCGACAATACTGACGACGGTGCCGATGGCTATACCACGCTTTCTTCTGCTGAGTCGGGCAATCATGCCACCTTTTGGGCTACTATCGTCTGTGAATAGAGAAGGCTCTGCCACACTCGATTGTTCGTTTGATTCTGGCACGCTTGTCTGTGGGGATGGTGCAGATTGTTCAGCTTCATTCAGGTTTTCTGGGCTTAGAGACCCGTTGCCGCCGTCTTCACCAACACTGTGGAGGTGACCGCGTTTGGGCGTGCTTGACTGACCACCACCCTCTAGTGCGTGCAGATCAGGCCGAGTAACTGCCTCGGGTGAGTAGTCATCGTCGTAGAGTTGTCGGGCGGGTTCTCCCATACGCTACAACTCCCGTTAAGATCCCGGACTTAGCCGATTGTTCAGGTCAATAGTGCCCTGAGGTTGGTTAATATCACCTTGCTGCATTTGCTGGATCTGCTGCGGATTTGTTGTTATTAATCCCGTTTCACTGGGGCTGCCAGCAATCTGAATATGGACATGGTTTTGACCAGCAAAAAACAGACCTTGCCCGACTGGGAACTGGCTTAGACGATTCTTTTCCTCGCTGGTTAGCCGGAAAACCTCGGCCAAAACATCTACCGCCGATGACGATTGCTTTAGCAAAATCTGCATACTAGCGTTGGCGACAATCGCCCTCCCCATCCGTGAACCCATGAAGTCTTCTACATCTTGCGTGATTGTGGTGATGCCAAGGTTGTATTTCCGAGCGCGCTTAGCAAGGCTAAATAAAAAGTTTGCCGAATCTTCGTATTTCATCAGCTGCCATGCCTCATCAACAATCAGAATGCGTCTTTTTTGGTCACTTTTAGTCTTGTTCCAGATAAAGTTCAAAACTATGTACATAGCAACGGGGCGGAGTTCGTCCTCGAGGTCACGAATGTTGAAAACCACCATCGGGTTATTTATATCCATGTTACTTTGTTGGCTGAAAATACCGGCAAACGTACCACTGGTATATTTTCTGAGTCGTTGCGCCAACTGCGGACCGGTACCGCCCATATGCAGCAATGTGTCGTACAAATCCATTATGGTTGGCGGTGGAGATTTGTGAGTCAGCGGATCGTTGGTAATGCCAGCTTTGGCATAAGTTTCTATCAAGGCAGCGTCAAGATCAGCCTCCTCGACTGGCGAAAGTGCCGGTGCGGCGCCACCACCAGCTCCAGCTGCCATCTGCGCCTGCGCGCCACCCATCATCAGTCGCAGCAAGCCATGCATAGTTATCAAGTTACTACGCAGGGCGTTGTCGGCTTCTTCGGTATCAACAACCGTCGGCAAATCAAATGGGTTGATTCTAGTAGCCGAGTTTAGGCTGAGTCGTACGTATGCGCCGCCAACGGCTTCGGCCATTCGCTGGTATTCATTCTCTGGGTCAATGATAAATATTTCTGTGCCAAACATCAGGCTTCGTAGGGCCTCTAGCTTCACGGCAAATGATTTACCAGCACCTGATTTGGCAAAAACCACAGAGTTGCCATTTTCTAGCGAAAAGCGGTCAAAGATAACCAGCCCAGAGTTGTGCATATTTATGCCGTACAAAATGCCACTGTCTTGGCTGAGGTCGGCGGAAGTAAAGGGAAAACTAGTACTCAAGGCACCGGTGTTCATATTCCTGCGAATCTGTAGTTGGTCGATAAACTGCGGCACGGTGTTATTTAGTCCTTGCTCTTGTTGAGAGGTGGCTGGTTTTGAATAGACAAGCTGTTGCCCAAGCATAGACTCCACTTTGTGAGCAACGAACTCAAGCTCATCCATCGAGAAGCCGTAGATGGTAAAGTACAAACCAAAACGGAAGAAGCGTTCTTCGCCAACCTGCAGTTTGTCACGCATTTCCTCGGCGTCCAGTATGGCGGCTTGCTTACTGGGGTCGCGGACACGACCTTTCTCTGAATCTATCTGAATGCCGGCCTCAAGTTGACCTACCTTTTTGCGCAGATTTTCCAGAACTACTTGGCTCTCTACAGGGTAAATAAACATAGACAGGTCCATAACCTCATCAACATTTATCATGCCACTAAGCCAACCGGTGTAGATTTGCCTCGGGTAACCGTAAACATAGTAAGTTCGGGCGTAGCGTGTACCTATCTGAAAATGGGTAGAAGAAAACTCAATCGAGCTAGGCGCGATAAAGTCACGCAGTGCCGTTATGCCTTTTTGGAAAGCGAGATTTACTTCCTGTTGTTCACGGATTCGTTGTTGCTCGGCAAGAGCCACTGGGTCAAGAGGAGGAGTTTTGGCCATTATTTTAATTCCTTATCTAGATTTGGTTGTGGCGCTAAACCAGAACCTTTGGTGATTACCGGAGCAGTTAAGTCATTGAAGTTTTTTAGCTGTTGTCTTGTTGCTGTGTCAGGGTTGTAGGTGTCGTAGTAAAGCTCAATTAGCTCTTGAGTATCTAGAGGTAGACCCTGAATGCCACATTGCAACAGACCACTCAAAACAGCTTGCACGCGGTTGCGTAATTCATCTTTTGCCTTGGCTAGGTCGGCTTCATTGATTGTAACGTGCAGTTCTTTGTTGCTAAAAATGCCAGCAATACCGCTAAAAAAGTTCTTGCTAGCAGTTAGCGCACGTTGTGGGTCAAGTGTCGGGAAGAAAGGTATAACAAGATAGAATTTTTTGTCCATAATGTTTGTTTGTAACGACAAGTTCCCGATGTATTGGATGTAGTCTTCCATAAGCAACGCAAGTAGCATGTTGTCGTGCTCAGACCGGATCTTATCCAACTTGTCTATGTACGGACGCAGGTCAACCTTTTGTGACCGCACAAAAATCTGGATTGGGAAATATAGCGAGTTCAAAAAGCCTTGATATGACCCCTCGACGGCCTCTCTTTCTTGCGGGCTCATTAGGTCAAAGTTAATAGACTTGACCATTACAACAGACCGGAAAGAGCCATCACTCATAATCACTATGCCATCACGGATCTCGGCAATTTGAAGCGTGTTTTGGGTGCTGTTTGGATTGGTTTTAGGGGCGATAGCAGGCTGTGTGCCTGTTCCTTGGGTTACTGGTGAAGGTGCCGGACCGACTAAACTGGGGTCATAACTAGTTGGTGTCGTTGGTATTTGATTGGCGGCGACGGCTGGCTGGGGGCCAAAAGCTCCATAAGCTGGTGGCTCAGTAGCAGCCTGCGGCTGCCCGACAGGAGTAGTCGGTAATTGGTCGTTTGTTGGATTCATCCCGTTAGAGTTCCCCTACAAGTTTTTCAGCACACTTCATAGTATCTATAATAACGTAAGCGACATCAGATAGCAGCACTTTTTAGACCTCTGGCTGGATTCATTTAGTAATTATTTTCCCCACCCTCTAGGGTTGACCTGTTTCAGAGATTTATCGAAGTGAAATTACTACTTCGTCCTCTGATGACTTGTTGCGCGCTTTGTCTGCTTGGCGGGCAATTGTCGCCACGTTTAGGTCGTCATTATTAGCAAGTTCAAGTATAGCAGGATCAGGGGTTGCTGTCGAAGTAGTTGCGTCACTTTTTGGTACTTTTTGATCGTTTGCCTCCGGCGCTTTATGACCATGGTGTTTCATGCTTTCTGAAACAGGT
>CAYGHF010000005.1:0-18642 GCA_964349795.1 uncultured Saccharimonas sp. (SeqCode)
CTGACAGCCAGATCGAATAATCATTTCAGACATTTAAGTCTGGCCCTACGGGAACAGTATGGGTTTAAGATTGTGACCGACCAAGAGCGTTTAAAGTTGATGGATAACGTAGATCTAGCGGATATAAAAAGACATTACGAGACAACTCACACGACAAAAAATCTTCGCTTTGTAATAGCTGGTCAGCTACCGGCGCGGCGCAGGGTTTTAATAGAACAGATGTTGTCCAACATAGAGTTGCCAGAAGGTAAGGAAAGACTGGCCTTGCCTGACGAAAAACCTCAAATATTGAAAAAGCCACTTCACATTCACAACGACTCAGTAAAAAATCTGTACTTTTATATGGATACATTTTTGCATCGTCGCCTAAAAGAGCCTGAATACGACGCGCTCAACCTGATAAATTCCATGCTAACCGAGACATTGTATTCAAGAATTCTCGGTACAGCCCGTGAACATGGTTTGGTTTACAGTATGAGTTCAGGAGTTGGACAAACAAAAGATAGTACAAATTGGTGGTTCGGGGCCCAGATTATGCCAAAGAATGCTTCAGCACTATTTGAAATCGTAGAAAGGGAACTTAGTGCCGTTTTTTCTGGTGAAATATTAGAATCAGATATTGCAGCCGCAAAACAATACGCACTAGGTAGGTATCAGCGTAGTGGTCAGACGGTTGGTGGTACTGCCGCGGGCTATAGCGGTTGGTATTTTTTTGATGGCAGCATAGACGATTATTATAAAGTTCCCGAACGGATCGAAGCTATCACCAAAGATACGATTGTAAAGGTCGCGCGAGCTATGTTTGCCGATAAAACGTGGGGACTGGGTGTACTGGGTAATTGCGATCAACCATTTGTCAGCGCCCTGCAAAAGCAGATATCTCCACTCTGGAAGTAACCGAAGTACGCTTGCTATGATTACCACAAGCGGTATATCATAAACGCATAAGGAATAAGTATAAATGCCTCCACAAAAAGCTACGTCTACTACGTCAACAAATCAGGTCGACTCTACAAATACCAATGACGAGGTTGACTCTACTATAGTTGGCGAAGTAGCCAAAGGTGCAAGACCAGCTCACGAATTGCTTTTGGGGTTGGCGGGAATTATTACTGGGCTTATTTTGCCACCTCTAGGTTTGGTTTTGAGTTTAGCGACAATTAGCAAGGGTACTCGACAATCAAAAAAAGTACTTTTACTTTTGGGAGTTATTGGCATTTTGGCTACAAGCGCGGGGCTATACGGCTACTACGCTTTATGGAACAATGACGGTCCACGCAGCGAATCTCAATCGTCCCAAAAAGCCTCGGAAAGTCCTGAAGAAACCGACCCAGACGGTTTTGATGCCATATAGTTTTAGGCAATTGTAGTTGAGCTAAGCTATAATTACATCTGATATGCAAGAGTTATATGCCCGTTATGAAACGCTGGCTAAGGAAGTAAAAGCTGCAACACAGAAGTTGGGCACTAAGCAGCTGCAGACCGAGCGAGATTTATTAACGCAACAAAGCCAGAAATCTGATTTTTGGTCGGATAGCGCGAGTGCGCAACTAGTCATGAAAAAAATTGGTGCTATTGGTAGCCGATTGCAGCCTTGGGAAAGTCTAACCAAAAGCTTGCAGGATTTGGGGGAACTACTGGCAACTCACGACGCTAGTCTGACAGAGGAATTGGCTGCTCAGCTAAAGAGTCTGAGTACGTCGTTTGATGAACTCAAGCGCCAGCTTAAATTTTCCGGCAGCTATGACGACCATGATGTGATTATTGGTATCTACGCTGGAGCCGGTGGTACCGATGCTCAAGATTGGGCTCAGATGCTCTACCGTATGTATACGCGTTGGGCTGAATCTCACAAGTACAAAATTACGCTTGTCGACGAATCATTGGGGGAAGAAGCCGGCATCAAAAGTGTCACATTTGAAATTGCCGGCGAATTTACTTTTGGCAAATTAAAGGGCGAGCACGGTGTCCATAGGTTGGTTCGGTTAAGCCCATACAACGCAGACAATTTACGGCAGACAAGCTTTGCCAAAGTGGAAGTTATGCCAAAAATTGAAACGCCTGATGAAGTTCAGGTTGACGACAAGGATCTCAAGATAGATGTTTATCGTAGTGGTGGGCATGGCGGTCAAAGTGTCAACACAACCGACTCAGCGGTTAGGGTTACACACATACCAACTGGCATAGTGGTTGCCATACAAAACGAGCGTAGCCAACTACAAAATAAAGAAACGGCTATGACGATGGTTCGGTCAAAACTGGCCCAGCTTCAAATAGAGCAGCATGCCGACAGCTTACGCGAACTCAAAGGTCCAAACGAACAAGCAGCATGGGGTAACCAAATTCGTAGCTACGTCTTGCATCCGTATAAACAAGTCAAGGATTTGCGCACACGTTACGAGTCAAGTGATCCTGACGCGGTGTTGGCAGGGCAGCTAGATCCATTTATCGACGCTTATTTAGAGATGAGCCTAGGCCACTAATTGACAAAACATAAGCTTTTTGCTATAATGAGTTTATCCATTTAACATAAAAAGGAAACAAAAATGAGCGCAGAAATACCAGAACGACAAACAATTGGCAAAGTGTCAGGAGTTGATGGTGCTGCACCAGAAGCAGTCCAGATTCCCCAAGGTGAAACAATCCCTGTCCCAGACGGTCAAGTAGTCAATAGTATAAACCGCATGAGTGCTCCAGTACTTGGTTTGCCCGTAGGTATGACAGCTGAACAAGCACACGCTATGGCTCGGGCCCAGAATACTACAAACACGCCAACAGACGTCTAAATCTAACGGCGGTAACTCGCATAGAATCATTAGCACTCTGCTATAATAGTGCTAATGATTCTTCTCGATAGGGTAACCAAAACCTATAACAAAACCAGCATTGCTCTTGACCGCATTAGCCTACATGTTGAACCAAAAGAGTTTGTGATAATTGTGGGTAAAAGTGGTGCCGGAAAGTCGACATTACTTAAGCTATTAACTAGGGAAGAGCGTCAAACCAACGGCAAGATAGTTGTTGGCGGTCTAGATTACGACAAATTAAAAGACAGTGACATCCCACTGCTGCGGAGAAAAATTGGTGTGGTTTTTCAGGATTTCAAGCTGTTACCAAACAGGAATGTATACGAGAACGTAGCTTTTGCCCTAGAAATAGTTGGCTTTGGCAACAAAGAGATTCAGCACACCGTGCCAAGAGTTCTTGACATTGTTGGTCTAAAAGGCAAAGAAAACAGTATGCCCAAAGAATTGTCTGGTGGCGAGCGTCAGCGGGTGGCAATCGCGCGGGCAATCGTGCGCCAGCCAAAGATTCTAATTGCCGACGAGCCAACTGGTAACCTTGACCCCAAGCACGCGTGGGATGTTATAAAAGTTTTGGAAAAGATCAATCGCTTTGGTACCACCGTGTTGCTGACAACTCATAATCAAGATATCGTCAACAAATTGAAGCGTCGCGTTATCACAATTGAGGGTGGCAAAATAGTTAGTGATCGTGCCAATGCTGAATATAGTCAGAAAGTTCAAAAACAATGAACCACAAACTAATAACATTATGGCGCGTAATAAAAACTGGCGTCCAAAATTTCATCCGTAACGCAACATTGGCAATTGCTGCCATGGCGGTAATGATTATTACGCTGACCATCGTGCTGTTTTCTGTTATCGCCAATGCTACCTTTACGCACACTATACAAACCATAACTGACAAGATAGATGTTTCAGTTTACCTAAAAGATACGGTAACTGAAAAGCAGCGAGCGAAATTGTCCGAGGATATCAAGAAAATCGAAAACGTGAAATCTATCAAATACCTATCGAAAGACGAAGCATTATCGATATACAAGAAGCAAAACGAGAACAATATAGATTTACTACTTGCAATATCTCAGACTGACAACCCGTTGCCGGCCAGTTTTCAGATAAAGCCCAAGGATCCCAACAAACTCGAAGAATTAAAGAACTACCTTGAACAAAAAGATGTCAAAGCATTGCAGTCCGACGAAACGTCATATTCCGGTGACCGCAAAGAGGCTATAGACAAGATATCTAAAGCCACCAAGTTTTTCCGAGAAGCTGGGCTGGTTGGGGTTTTGGTATTTACCTTAGTATCGATGCTGATTATCTTTAACACAATTCGCATGGCAATATTTAATCGTCGAGATGAGTTGACGATTATGCGTTTACTGGGGGCAGGGACTTGGTACATTCGTGGCCCATTTGTGGTAGAAACTGTACTGTATGGAATCGTTTCAGCGATTATTTCTGTCACACTTTGTAACACCTTGTTTGTAGTTTCGGCCTCTGCCTTTGACGCCAGCAGCCTAGGACTACTTGATATCAAGTTTGCCAACGATTATTTTGCGGATCACTTCTGGGTAATTTTGACGGCGCAGCTGGGGATAGGTATACTTATAGGTGCCGCTTCATCATTAATTGCCACGCGGCGCTACCTTAAATTTAAGACCTCAAAATAAAGCTATTTGCTAAATCAAAAAATCAAAAATCTAGGTTATTAGAATAACCCACTAAAAAGCATAAGGATATTGAAAACAGTGGGGCATTATGTTATATTTTACGAGGGTAACGTTCAAACAAAAAATGAAAAAATTTGCTCTATCTGCCCAAAGAAGGCAACAAATAGTTACGCTATCACTGGTAGCAGTGATTTCTGGCGGTTTTTTGTTGCATCCGATAACGCGGGCAAGTGCGGACCAGTTTGATGAGCAAATCAAGGCTCTAAACCAAAATAATTCCGTCAAATACACCGAAAGATATCAGCTTGGCTCTGAGGCGTCGTCTCTTAATGACACTATCAGTAAGTTGCAGGTACAAATAAATACGCTGCAGGGTGAAATAAACGCCAATCAATTAAAACGTGATGATTTACAGAGACAGATTACGGCGGCCGAAGAAGAATTGGTGCGTCAAAAGAAATTGCTCGGTGCTGACATAAAGCAAATGTATCTGGAGGGCGAAATAAGCACTCTGGAGATGTTGGCATCAAGCAAGAATCTGAGTGATTTTGTCGACAGACAGCAGTATAGAAATAGTGTGCAAGACAAAATTAAAGCTACTTTGGACAAAATAACAGATTTGAAACATCAGCTAAAAGCTCAAAAAGAAACCGTTGAAAAGTTGCTTGAAGACCAAAAGGTCATACAAGGTCAGCTTGATGCTCAAAAAGGTGAGCAGAATCGTTTGCTTGGTCTAAATTTGGAACAACAAAACGCTCTCAATCAACAGATAAAATCCAACAATTCGCTTATTTCTAGCCTACGCGCTCAGCAGGCTGCTGCCAATCGCCGCTTAGGTGGATCGGCTGTTGCTGGTGACCCCAACAAGGGTGGCTATCCTGCGCAGTGGGCAAATATACCGCAAGATAGCGTGTTTGACAGTTGGGGTATGTATAACCGAGAATGCGTTAGCTATACAGCTTGGAAAGTTTATCAGCGCTATGGTTACATGCCGTATTGGGGTGGACATGGCAACGCCAACCAATGGCCACAAAGTGCCACAAACGATAACATATCAACAGGATCGACTCCCCGTGAAGGTTCGGTTGCCATCTCAATGTCAGGAGCTTATGGGCACTCTATGTGGGTAGAATCTGTCCAGTCTAACGGCTATATCTACGTCAGCCAGTACAACTACGGCGTTGCTGGTGAGTACAGCGAAATGAGTATAAATGGCTCAGGCTTAATTTACATATACTTCCAGTAGTGATTCAGCCAAACACCTAGTACAATAGGTGGGTATTAATGCATATGTTTGGAGGGTTTGTGAAGAAACCGGTATTACATTTATCGTCAAAACAGTTGGTCATTGTTCGAGGTTTCGCCACAGTTTTGGTAGCAGTTGGGATATTTTTTTTGGGGCTAAATATCGGAAATGGCAAAATTGTTTTTGGTTCGAATGCCGTTTATCGTAAATCTGTCCAAAAAGGATTGCCAGCAAATCTTGACTACTCATCAGTCGAGGCTTTATATGATAAATTGCGAGCTGGTTTTGACGGCGAACTTGATCAATCAAAACTACTAGAGGGGCTTCGCAGTGGTTTGGCAGAGGCAGCCGGTGATCCGTATACGGAATACTTCAATCCTCAGGCCGCCGAACAATTTAACAGCGACCTGAACGGTAGCTTTACAGGTATAGGGGCAGAACTTAGCAAGGATGACAAAAACAACATTGTAGTAGTAGCCCCAATCAGTGGATTCCCAGCCGAAAAAGCAGGGCTCAAGCCAAAAGATATAATTGCCGAAATAGACGGCAACAGTGCCTATGACATTTCTGTTAGTAATGCAGTCGCTAAAATCCGTGGTCCCAAGGGTACGCAGGTAAAACTGACAATTGTACGCGGGACAGAACAGAAATCATTTGCCATTACTAGGGAGCAGATTACTATCCCAAGTGTTACCTCTAAAACACTCGACGGCAACTTAGGATATTTGCGCATAAGTCGTTTTTCTGAGGACACCGCCCGTCTGGCACAAAAGGCAGCTAGTGAGTTTAAGGCAGCTGGGGTTAAAGGCATGGTGCTTGACCTGCGCAGTAACCCTGGCGGTCTGCTGGAGTCTTCAGTAAAAGTTTCTGGTCTCTGGCTAAATGAAGGCAAAACTGTATTGTCAGAACGCCGGGGCGGTGCGGTAATACGTACCTACAAATCGGACGGCCCTGCCACACTAGCGGGGGTACCAACGGTTGTGCTAATCGACGAAGGCAGTGCCAGTGCCAGTGAAATCACAGCCGGAGCTTTGAAAGATAACAGCGTGGCTACACTAATTGGCATGAAAAGTTTTGGCAAGGGCAGCGTTCAGCAGTTAGAAGATTTAGTAGACGGTGGAATATTAAAAGTCACAATTGCGCGCTGGTACACACCAGCTGGCAAAAACATCGACAAAGAGGGTATCAAACCTGACACAGAGGTTAAAATATCTGACGACGATGCCAAAAGCGGGCGCGATCCACAGCTTGACGCCGCAGCCAAATTTCTAATTAAATAATTTCTTTTGACTTTATGACAAGTACAGTATAATCATGCAATAAACGGAGGTATGGTTATGACTGTTCTGGATATTCATGTTACTGGTGAACGACCTGAAGTTATTGTCGACCCTGCGATAAGAGAACGGGCAGTGCGGTTCCATTTTGATACCGAACAATATGCTGCTGGTCTTGAGGCCATGCATGTACCAACACCAGTAGTTGATACACTAAAAGTTGTTGTTCAGCACAAAGATTACCATGATGATCCTGTTGATGCCGGGTACAATCATGAGGATCATCAGATTGACCTACTATTTACTGGTGGTAATGAATCTGCTCGCCGTCGTACTTTGTGGGGTGCTAGTATGACTCAAGACGTTTCAGAGATTGCAAGCTATGAACTAGCGCGGACGGCACATTTAGTAAAAGATTTTTCACTGCGGCGCCCAGATACCTTGAAAGCTGATAATAGCCATGTGGCTAGAAGGTACAGACGTAGAATGGAATTGGGAGTTGCGGGTTCTTTTGTAGGTGCTGCTGGTGGGAGCGAAGTCGCCGAAGAACTACTAAAATGGCATCCAGTATTTGGTGTGCTTGGAGGTGCAGCCATCGGCGCCTTTTGTTACGTGTTACCAATGAAACTAGTCGACCTTGAGAACACGCGCAACCGTGTTTACCCAGACAAGGTAGCATGGGATCGTTTAAATTCGCAGGCTAGGGTTTTTGCTAGCAGTGATGAGGCCAAAACACTGTTTGCTGGGACTGTATCTGTGAAATTTGTCGAGAACTCTTAGTAGAGCCAAAGCGTAACAATTTCACCCTTGAACAAACGGAGTGAATAGAGTAGTATCTATTCAGTAAAGTAAGAGGTGAGGTAGTGGCGAAACGACCAACCAAGTTCGTATTTGTTACAGGTGGTGTGCTTTCCGGACTCGGGAAGGGTATAACCGCCGCCTCAATCGGAAACATCTTAAAGGCCCGCGGGCTTACCGTAAACAGTCAAAAACTCGATCCTTATCTAAACGTAGATGCTGGTACACTCAACCCGGCTGAGCACGGCGAGTGTTTTGTTACAAAAGACGGCGCTGAAACCGACCTCGACCTAGGACACTACGAACGATTTCTAGATATTGAACTTACTAGTAAAAGTTCGGTCATGAGTGGCAAAATATTGCGTAAGTTGATTGACGACGAACGAGCTGGTAAATTCTTGGGTAAAACTGTTCAAGTTGTGCCGCATTTTACCAATGCCATACAACAAGCCGTGCTTGATGCCAGTGTAGGTTTTGACGTGCAGATTGTAGAAATCGGTGGTACGGTGGGGGACTATGAAAGTCCAGCTTTCTTTGAAGCTATTCGTGAGCTTGGTGCAAAAGTTGGTCCAAAAAACTGCGCGTATGTGCATGTAGTTTATTTGCCGTACTTATCAACCAGCCAAGAAATAAAGACTAAGCCCGCTCAAAATGCTGTGCGTGACCTTCGTAGTCTTGGCATTGTGCCAAACGTTTTAGTTGCCAGAAGTGAAGTGCCGCCGGCCTCAAATCCAAAAGCCAAGCTTAGTGCTTTTTGCGGCGTTGCCGAAGAAGGTATTGCAGTTTTGCCAAACGCTAAGACTGTCTATGAAGTGCCACTCTCTCTTGAGCAGCAAGGCATTGGCGAGTACATAGTCGGACTACTCGATTTGCCAAACAAAAAACCACACATGAAAGATTGGGAGAAGTTAGTCGAAAAGATTATTTCTAAGCCAAGCAAAACTAGAAAGATTGGAGTTGTAGCAAAATATTTGGACAACCAAGATACCTACATGTCAGTTTTTGAAGCTTTAAAATCAGCGGCTTGGAACAATGGCGTAGATTTGGATATTGCTTGGGTTGATGCGGGGGCTATCGAGAAAAATAACAATCCATCGGCAGCGCTGAGTGGACTGGATGGTATCGTTGTGCCCGGTGGATTTGGGTCACGTGGCATCGAAGGTAAGATACTCGCCGCGCGATATGCCTTGAAGCACAAGCTACCATACCTTGGCTTGTGTCTAGGACTGCAAGTTGCCGTTGTGGCGGCGGCTAGGAACGCTGGTCATAACGATGCCCAATCAGCCGAGCTCGACCCACAGGGATCTATGTTAGTCATTGACACTATGGCAGATCAAAAAGGTAAAGAAAATACTGGTGGAACGATGAGGCTAGGCGACTACCCATGCCACATTTCAAAAGATAGTGTGGCGGCTAAAGTTTATGGCACCACTAAGATAGTTGAGCGCCATCGACATCGTTATGAATGCAGCAACCAATACCGTGACCAATACGAAGAGTGGGGCATACGCGCAGTCGGTACTAGTCCAGATGATAAGTTAGTAGAGATGATAGAAGCCGTAGATCATCCATTTATGGTTGCTAGTCAATTTCATCCAGAGTTCAAATCTAGACCAAATCGTCCTCACCCAATGTTCGATGGCTTCATAAAGGCAGTTCTGTAGATTTTAGTCAGGTTTGCTAGTTAAGTCAGAATATGTTAGCATGACCATTATGGATGAACAAACTCAAACTCAAATACCAACCCCAGTACCTGATGAAGGTATTTCACAGCCAATACCGCCACAACCCCCCGTTGTGCCCCAGCCCATAGCGACTACCGGAGCTGAACAAACTGGCAAACAGAAAAAGATTCTACTCGTAGAGGACGACCAAGGTTTAGCATCGGTTTATATAACTCGTTTGCAAACCGAGGGCTTTGATGTCAAGCACGTTCCAAACGGTGAGGATGCTTTAGCCGGTGCGATTGCTTATAAGCCCGACTTGGTGCTGCTTGACGTAATGATGCCAAAGATTAGCGGCTTTGATGTACTCGATATATTTAGAAATACACCGGAAACAACAAATCTAAAAGTCGTTATGTTGACTGCTTTGAGCCAAGACGCCGACAAAGAGCGGGCTATGAGTCTTGGTGTTGACGACTATTTGGTGAAGTCCCAAGTAGTAATCGCTGAAGTGGTGGATCGCATCAAACACCATCTGAACATTTAGATAGTTTGATAAAAGTCAAAAAGCATTATAAACTTAAGCGTATAAATAAGGAAAAAATATTATGGCAGAAGTTAGCGCACCCGCACCTGGGTCAACTGATCAAGTACGTGATCCAGCGATGGGTCCAGAATTTGTTGCTCCTATTAGTCCAGCAGAAGCAGCGGCTGCGCCCCCTGAAGTTGCAGGTAGCAGTGATAAAGTAGTAGCCGATTTACCAGCTGGCCCTAGACCTGGGGTTGTTGGTTACGTAGACCATCGTGGTGGTAGTACAACCGTCAATATCGAACGAGACGGTGGGTTAGAAGGCTATACTCACGCCGCTAGACCAGATGGTCCCAAAACGGCAGCCGAACTCTACGGCATAGAGCAAAGACCAACCCCAGAACCAAAAGGACATTGGTGGAGTCGGGTATTTAGAAAGAAAAGATAGTACTTATTTAGCAAAACAAAAACCCTCTCATGTCGGAGGGTTTTTTTATAGGCTGTACAACTTATTCTACAGTGACTTCGGTGCGGGCAACGGATCTGCCACTAAATAGGCGGACACGGCGAGTAGCAAACTTTACGATGCCGTCTTTATGGGCATGTATGGTAAAGTTTCGGCTCATTTTTGTGCCTTTACCGGCGCGCTTGGTCTGACCAACTTGACGAACGATTACTTGACCAACTTTGACTTTTTCTCCACCAAATAACTTAACTCCTAGTCTTTGACCAGCGCTATCATGATTATTCTTACTTGTTCCACCAGCTTTTACGTGTGACATCTGTCACTCCTATGCACGCACATTACTGCGTTGAATTCTGCGCTCCTCGCGCGCCGTACCTCACTGTACGGCTTGCTCTGTTGCTCGATTTCGCCTTGTACTGCACGTACCTAGGAGCGGCATCGAGGAATGAGTGTATTACTTTCTTATTAAAACTACGAGTTCACGGGCAACAATCTGACCCGGGCGGTGATACACCAACCTGTCTAAAGACCCATGAACGAAACTCACACGAGTATACCCGATTTCCTCGAGGTGGTCAAGGACTTTAAGGTGTTTGAAGCCGCTCTTGGTTTTCTCATTCGAGTCAGAGCCATGAGGTCTCCCAGACCTCAGAGTCGTAGACCATGCTGGCACGGCAATACACATACGAAAGCCAGTCTTGGTCTGAAGTGCTAGATTGTGAAGAAAACGTTTGTGTATGACATTTGTATCTTGGATAACTTCTTCAAGAACCTCGGGTTTTGGTTGTACAGAGAAAGCCCGCCCCAAATATGTTTCTGTCGCTAGCAGATTGAAGGGTGTATCCCATTTTGCTTGTGTAGCATCGGCTGTAGAAAGCTCAAAGTTTGCCTCATTCATGTGAGTCGTCAGCCATTCAAGGTTCTCTTGGCTGAACGCAACCATTCGTGGTTCTAGGTCGGAGCCCAATGCCTTATATCCCATCAGCAGAGCTTCTTGCAGAATTACTCCGGTGCCACAAAAAGGGTCGAGGATAGTTTTGCCGCCTGCACCAAGCTCTGGAGCTAAACAAACTCCGTCTTGCTCAGACTGATTCTTGGGCATGGGCAGGGTACCAGCTGCCAAATTGATGATAATCTGAGCCAATTTGGGAGGTAGCATGCCAACTCGGGCGTCGCGCTTTGGTCTAGCCTGATCACGAGCTGCGTAGGATTCAATATCTTGAACAACAATTGTTTGCGCCACAATTGTTTGCTTGCCATCTGCAATAAACAGTAGTTCCCAGCCAGTCGGTGAGGTGAGTTGGTTGTGCAGGACTTGTGCGCTCGATAGCTGATGACCATTGTTCGGTATTACTCTTACGTTGCGTCTGGTGGCAATTTTGACAGCTTTCTTAAAGCTCAATACAGTGGCATTGATACGCTTTGGCGTTACTTTAAAGCCATGAGCACTGAGTCCGAGTTTGAATTTGCCTTCGGGTACATGTTGAACATGCTCAGGTATGGTTTCGATGCCAAACTTTTCTAGCTCACCCCAGTTGGATGTGTCTAATATTGTCAAAACCTTAGCAAGTTTTATGCTGCCGCCAAGTCTGGGGAAGGCGAGAACACAGGGGTCAACTTCAATCAGGGCAGCGTCCTCGCCGACACGCCGAACTTTATCAGCTCCGTACAAGCTTTCTAATTCGGCTAGCCCGAGCTCTGGCTGCCTACCCAAGATACAGATACTACGGTTCATCTTGTATATAAGTATAGCGGTTTTTGCGTCAATGCCAGTATAATGTTTGGATAGATGCATACCGTCAGCAATGGGAAATGGAAAGTTGTACTAAACACCGTCACTGTGGTTGCTCTGTTTGGCTTGGTTCTGGCTATTCGTCACCAGATATGGGACACGATATTAAATCTCGGTCAGGTTAATGCTTGGGCATTGCTCAGCATGTTGGTCTGGCAAGCTATCAACTATCATTCATATGCCAAACTTTACCAGTCTTATTTTCGTATACTCGGGGAGCGCATTCGGTATCGCCCAATGTTGCGGGTAACCTTAGAGCTGAACTTTATCAATAATATTTTCCCAAGCGGTGGGCTGTCGAGTTTCTCATATTTTGGTCTACGCATGAAAGATGCTGATGTCGCTGGCAGTAAATCCGCGTTGGTGCAGTTAGCAAAGTTTCTGACTGTCTTCGTGTCGTTTCAGATATTACTAGTGTTTGGGTTGTTTTTGCTGGCGCTCGAAGGCAAGGCAAACGGTGTGACTATACTGGTCTCTGGCTCGCTGGCAACTTTATTATTGGTCGCGACATTTTTGCTGGCGTACATCATAGGCAGCAAGACTAGGATAAACGCCTTCTTTACTGTCATTACACGCGTGATCAATAAAATTATTCATGTGTTTCGCCCCGCCCACCCCGAGACCATAAATATCGCTAGGGTTAGGGACATATTTACCCAGCTGCATGAAAACTATCTGCTATTAAAATCAGATTTTCGTGCCCTAAAGCGACCATTCCTTTGGTCGTTTGTCGCTAACGTGGCAGAAATAATGACAATTTATACGGTCTATATTGCTTTTGGTCAGTTTGTAAACCCCGGTGCGGTAATCCTCGCTTATGCAGTTGCTAACTTTGCTGGGTTGATATCAGTCTTGCCTGGGGGCGTCGGTATCTACGAAGCATTAATGACGGGTGTATTGGCTGCCGCTGGTGTCAATCCAGCCCTTAGTATCCCCGTAACCATTATGTACAGGATACTAAACATGACTATCCAATTGCCGGCGGGGTATTACTACTATCACAAGAACTTGCACCGTAAGCATCTGGCATGACTGCCGAACTTGTTTTATCTGTAACAGATTTTGTGGCGCTATTGAACCAGACTTTGGAGTACGCATATCCTAGCGTCACCATTGTGGGTGAGTTATCAAACTTTAGGATTAGCAAAAATCGCTGGGTGTATTTTGATCTAAAAGACGAATATTCATCTGTGAAGTTTTTTGGGACTGTCCAACAACTTTCTGGCCCGCTAGAGGACGGACTACTACTTAAAGTTCGAGGTGTGCCGCGTCTGCATCCGCAGTTTGGCTTTAGCGTTAATGTCCAATTTCTAAGCCCAGTGGGAGAGGGCTCGCTCAAGAAAGCTACGACTTTATTGCAGGCCCAACTGACCAAAGAAGGCCTGTTTGACCCTACTCGGAAAAGGCAGTTGCTTTATCCTCCCCAAAAGATAGGTTTGATTACCTCAGGCGATTCGGCCGCTTACCATGATTTTGTAAAGATATTAAATGAGCGTTGGGGTGGAGTTGAGGTTCAGTTTGCAGATGTGCAAGTTCAGGGGGAAGTTGCGGCTGGGCAAATAGTGCAGGCTATTGAGTATTTCAACACCCATGCCGCTCCACCCGATATTTTAGTTATTACGCGAGGTGGTGGCAGTGCAGATGACTTGGCAGTTTTTAGCACGGAGCAAGTTACACGCGCCATAGCAGGGAGTCGCATACCAACACTGGTTGCAATCGGTCACGAGGTCGACATCAGCTTGGCAGAACTAGCTGCAGATCAGCGGGCTAGTACACCCAGTAACGCCGCCCAACTTATGGTACCTGACAAGACTACCGAGTTCGACAAACTGTCCAGACTCAAACGAGACATGATAAATCAATTAGACCAGTTAGCTATTCGTCAGTACCAAGAATTGAGTGGCAAACGAGGCTTGCTAGATAATTTAATCAGCGATGTGTATGCATCAGTAGTAAAAGACTTAGAGCGCAGAAAATTTATCCTGCACCTGATGAACCCAGAGACCGTACTCAAAAGGGGCTATGCCATAGTACGCTCTGGTACG
Organism: uncultured Saccharimonas sp. (SeqCode); assembly: GCA_964349795.1. Classification (GTDB taxonomy): domain Bacteria; phylum Patescibacteriota; class Saccharimonadia; order Saccharimonadales; family OMJO01; genus CAYGHF01. Next base: position 14,295 of record CAYGHF010000005.1, read on the forward strand.
CAGGTTATTCGCTCGGCAAGACAACTGAAAAAGGGCGAGGCTCTACGCATCCAATTTGCCGACGGCAATGCCAGAGGCAACATTACCGAAGTTGAAGTACAATAGGTTCATGACAGTGAAAAAAACCGATTATAAAACCCTAAGTGCGCAACTGGACGACATTGTTGAACAGATTCAAAGTGGCGATATGGATATAGAGTCGGCAACGGCTGCCTACGAAAAAGGCATGGTAATTATTGAGCAGTTAGAAAGTCAACTCAAGTTAGCCGAGAACAAAATAACAAAAATCAAAAAACAGTTCGGTAGTTAATCTATGTGGTGGACAGTCGCATGGGCAGTCAGCATTGCACTCGTTTTATTATTTTCACTGGTGATTTTGGTAGGAGCCCCGTTCTTACCAACCCTGAAAAAACATGTTGAGCCCGCTTTGGATTTGCTAGATCTTAATTCCGGTCAAACCTTATTAGAGTTGGGAAGCGGCGACGGACGGTTTCTCATAGCCGCCGCCAAGCGAGGCATATACGCTGTTGGATACGAATTGAATCCACTATTGGTTGTTTACTCTTGGCTAGTTACAAGAAAATACCGTAAACATGTCCGTATTATATGGGGGAACTACTGGGAGAAGCCTTGGCCCAGCGCAGATGGGATATTCGTTTTTTTATTGCAGCCATACATGGAGAAATTGGATAAAAAAATTATTCAATATATGCTTGATTTACGCAAGCCCTCGGATTTGGATTTGTCGTCCAGTATGTTTGATATGCCTTTGTTTTCTAACGGAAGTGAACCGAGCGGTTCATTGAGGGAGGAAAAAAAGGCAGATCGGCATACTGGCGGCAAGGACATTACAGGGAGCTTGGGTGAATCAAGCACACATAAGCCTGTCAAACTTGTAAGCTTTGCATTTGAAATAAAAAGTCGAAAACCCATAGAGACAAAAGACGGTTTATTTCTCTATATCTACACGTGATTGTTTCGATCAGCTTTCAGCTTTTGATCAACCTACTTTTTCTCACCAGGAAGAAAAAGTAGGCAAAAAGTCCCGCCCGTACAGAAAAACAAATCCCAAAGGTCTCATTACCTTCAATAGACTTGCTCTGCGGAACGACCCCTTACCATCTTTGCAGAGGTGGTAAGGGGATCGGTCTGAATAAAATCACCAGACTGGTCCTCGATCAAATCTGCTGAGGTCAACTCTACCTTAAGGTGTTTTTCTGAAGGGGAATACCCAGTTTCCCAGTGACTTATGCGTGTTGCTTAAGGAAAAGCATATAAAACAACAAATTAATATGCGATACTGTTAATAGCAATGGAGATTTTATAAGGTGCTTTGGGCTTTACTACTTTCAGGTCACCTGGTTGGTATTGTGGGTTACACATTACTATTAAGAAAAAGTGCACTCGGTCAATTAGACAAAATACTTATGGCTGCACTGATGCAAACTGGGATATTTTTGCCTTCAATACTGTTTCTGATATTTGGGAATGTTTCGTTTAGTCATACGCCCCAACAATGGTTCTTCTTGATCTTAGGTGGCTTTATGCTCGCAGGCTTAATGATTACTAACGTTCTTGCGTTAACTCACCTAGATGCCTCACTTTTCACAATCATCTACAATGTTCGCTTGCTGGCTACTACGTTACTTGGATACCTAATTCTTGGCGAGCTACCAAAACCGCTTCAAATAGCGGGTGGCATTATCATTTTGCTCAGTATAATCATGCTAAACTTGCACAAAAATAAACAATGGAGGAGTGTGCCAATTATGATTGGTATCTTTGCCATGATGTGGTTTAGCTTCCATGCCGTATTGGAAAAATACAACCTAAGGCAGATGAATTTTGAGAGTTATTTTTTCACTTTTGCACTGATTGGCACAATTTTGCTGTGGACGCTTGTGTTTATGAAAAAAATTAATGTGCACAGTCAGCTAGAGCATATCCACGACAAAAAGATATATTGGCTTTTGGTCACGCGTGCCTTGTCAGCGTACGCCTACACATATGCGTTATTGTATGGATCTTTGGCTGTTACAAACTATGTATCAGGAATGAGTGTCGCATTGATAGTACTGTTTGGTATTTATATTCTAGGGGAAACAGAACATAAGAAACAAAAATTGCTTGCAGTCTCAGTTGCTTGCTTTGGTTTGACGTTGATTCTTGTAAGTCGACTTGCAAGTATCTAAACAGTTAGCTCAGAGTAAGTGTTATTCAGCCTCTGAATATTCCTGAGGGGATGTTGTTATTAAAAGAAGTGTATTTGATTGCCGAAGCCTGTCTGACGAAATACTAGTGCCAGTGGCACTAGATATGAGGAGTTCTGCAGGCAAACTTCTTTTTAACAATCAGACCTATAAAGAATATTCATTGGCTGCCGTTTCTTTGGATACTTTCTTGTAGGCTCAAGAAAGTATCTGGTTCAATAACTACGCAGTAGTTAAGTTAAAGTATTGGACAAGCAAAATGGAACAAGGCTTTGCTAATTTAGAAAAGACAATATGACCACTGGCGTGAATCAAATGATGTGGTAACATAAGCAGTATGCAACCAAATATGCCAACTCTTTCGGCTCACAAAAGTCGAGGAACATTAATAGCGCTGATTCTCGTATCAATGCTATTAGTTGGTTCTCTGGTTTTTGGTTTTTGGGCATATACCAGTCGCCAAGACTATAAGCAAAACGTTGACCAAAAAATAGCTGATGCTTCAGAGATTGTAAAACAACAAACATCGACCCAAAAAGACACAGAGTTCACAAAGAAAGAAAAGAGCCCAGTCAAGGAATACAAAGGTCCGGCTACTTACGGCAGTGTGGTTATACAGTACCCCAAAACATGGAGTGCCTACGTCAGTGAGTCAGGCACAGGTAATACACCTCTAGATGGTTACTTCCACCCAAATTTTGTACCGGGTATTCAATCAGATACAGCTTTTGCGCTTAGGGTTACAGTGGTCAACCAACCCTATGACACGGTACTAAAACAATTTGATGGCAAAGTAAAAAGTGGCAAGATAAAAGTTTCGGCATATCGCGCGCCACAGGTAAAAGATGTGCTTGGGTCTACCGTAGTTGGTGAGATCAACACTGGTCAAAAGGACACCATGATTATGTTGCCGGTGCGTGACAAAACCCTCCAGATATCGACAGAGTCAGAGCAATTTGTAAAAGATCTAAACGAGATAATTCTAGCCAGTCTGACATTCTCGCCGTAGCGAATTTCACAATTTGCAGCCCTGCTATACTAACTTATAGAAGTAAGGAGAGGGTAATAACCGCATGAATGGTTCAGTCTCAGAACCACGTGAACGCTTATTGGCAGCACTTGCAGAGCAGCTCAAGTTGCCTCTGTTGCAGATTGCACGTGGAGCAGAATTGGTAGCTGTTGGTAGCAAAACTCACAGCAACATTGCCTATACTGCAGATGTAGCTTTGCGTTTGATAGATGGCTACATTCTGAGCATTGCGCCAACACAGACAGAACTCCAACTAGAGCCGGTATCTATATCAGCTGTACTGCAAGATACGGCTCACCGTTTGGCTAAATTGGCTAGTCAATACGATTGCGATTTGCAGATTAGTTTGTCGGGTCGCTATGGCCCAGTTATGGCAAATCGCAGAAATTTGGAGGTGGCTTTTATGATGTTGGGTTATTCATTTATTGAGGCTCAACAGCATGATGAAGAAAAGCATCCTCGCGTTTTGCTTGGTGCCCACAAGAGTGCCGGAGGGCTAGTGGCCGGTATTTTTGGTAGCCAGTCTAGCTTGAGTACAGATATGTTTAGGCGAGGGAAGATGTTGTATGGAAACGTCCGCCAACCGCTGGCTGGTAGCAGCGCGGCTAATGGGGCAGGTATATTTATCGCAGATTCGCTTATGCAATCTATGGCATCGCCACTAAAGCTTGCCAAACATCAAAAACTGACTGGTCTAGCCGCAACTTTGATACCTAGCCACCAGCTAAATTTGTTGGGCAGCACATGAAAATATTGCTAATTGAACCAAACAAGATTATGGCAAAAACGTATCAGGCTGTTTTAGAAAAATCGTCTCATGTGGTGACGATACGCTCTGGTGCTCAGTCTGCTATCTTTGCTATTGATGAGTCCGGCGCAGACATTATAATTTTAGAACCCCAGCTAGTTGGTCACAGTGGTATAGAGTTTTTGTACGAACTGCGTTCGTATGCCGACCTGCAGCATATCCCTGTAATTTTGCACACCTTTATCCCTAGCGAGGCGTTCTTAGGTCAGATGGATATCCTTGATACGCTAGGTGTTTTTAAGTATTTGTACAAACCACAAACCAGCCTAAAAGAGCTTGTAAAGGTGGTCAGTAGCTCCG
>CAYGHF010000006.1:0-17629 GCA_964349795.1 uncultured Saccharimonas sp. (SeqCode)
ATGCTGTAATAAGTACTCAGTGTTTTTGAGTTGGTGACCGCCAGTAAGTTGAGGGTTTGGAACTACAACGCACGCCTTGCCTTGAACACCAAGCTCGGCCAAAGTGTTAGCGCCAGCACGTGTCACCACAACATCGGCAGCACCAGTGTATCGATACATGCCATCCATAAACTCGAGCTTGTGGTAACGAGCATCATTGACATCATCCAGCTGTTTTAGGTTGCCCAATCCTACCTGATGAATTATCAAAAGATCAGAAAATTGTTGCAACAAGGCTGGTACAACTTGGCCGAAGGCTGCGTTTAAACGCTGAGCGCCCAAACTCCCACCAGTCAACAACAACACCCTACCCTGTTCTGGCAATTGTAAATCTCTGCGATATGCTGCCTTCTCCGTTTCATCCACATAGTGATACTTATCACTGACTAAAACGCCTACATAACGTGTTTTTTGTTTCGGGTAAGCATAGAATTCTGTCGGCATACCAGTAGTGTGTAGCGTCGCCCAGCGTCCAACAATACGGTTTGCCAAACCGGGTATGGCATCTGAATCATGCGTAACAAAAGGTACTTTCTTGATGGCTGCGGCAAATCCTATAGGAACACCGACAAAACCTCCCTTGAGAAAAACCACGTCTGGCTTGACACGCCTAACAACTCCAACTGCCTGCAGCATTCCTAGTAACACAAAAAAACCGTCCCTGATGTTTAGCAATAAAGTTTTGACATCAAGCAACCTGCTGAGCCACGAATCACCATTGTATCTGCGAAACTTGCCAGCAAATATAGTTTGTACTTCATCTATGGCTGAATGCTCATCTACTAACGACTGAAACTTTCCACCGCGTTCGCCGACATAAACTATGCGACATTCGGGGTTCAACCGCTTCAGTTCATGTGCGACGGCTAAGATAGGAGTGACGTGTCCGCCTGTCCCCCCGCCGCTGACTAGAATTGTCATAGCTGCCCCCTTCTGTACTTGGTTGTACTCTATACGTAGTATACCTTGAAATATTAAAGGCTAAGCCTACTGCTGCGGTTACAAAGACTACACTTGTGCCACCGTAACTGATAAACGGTAATGTTATTCCTTTTAGTGGCAAAAGGCCAAGCATAGCCCCAACATTTATAAATGTCTGGGTACTGAGCCAAGCCAGTATGCCGACGACAAGGAGCCGACTAAAATCATCTGGCGCTCTTTCCATAATATTCTTCAGTCGAGTAAAAAATACCATAAACAAACACAACAAAGCTGTCACACCAACGAATCCGAATTTTTCCGCTACGATGGCAAATATGGAATCATTAGCTGCTTCTGGCAGATAACCGTAAGCTTGGACATCATGGGCTAAGCCTTTACCAAACAAACCGCCTGAGCCAACCGTAATCAGTGCTTGGCATGCCTGATAACCAACGTTCTGGCAATCTCTTTGAGGATGCAAAAAAGTCAGTAATCGATCTCGTCTGTAAGCCGTACTAGAAATTGCCAATATACCGCCGATGAGGATCACTGCCCCAAACGTCGCTACCCTTTTCAGCGGAAGTCCAACTATGAAACACATTGCTGCCATCATTGCCACAATTACCGCCGTAGAACCAAGATCACTCTGTAAAATCGCTACCACGAAGCCAACTACACCAAGAGCAATAATTATTGGCTTCAGTGTTTTCTCTTTGTCGTCAAGTAAATTAGACCTCAATCGTTGCACCAAAAATGACGCCAGCCAGACAAGCAAGGCGAACTTTACCAACTCAACTGACTGGAATGACAAACCACCGATCTGTATCCACCTATACGCACCATTTACCCGTTCCCCAAAAAGCCTAACTGCCAAAGCTGCGACGCCGGCTACAACGATCAAAGGAGTTTGGATTCTACGCCATACTGCAAGCGGCATATGAGCAGTGATTAGGAATGTGATTACGCCAAGCCCTATGGCAATGAATTGTTTGCTTATATAATAGTTTTCGCTAACGTTCTTTTGGACGCTCAGACCGGGGCTGATTGCGTATATAACAATCAAACCAACGACCAACAAAGCCATCCCTAACACCACAAGCGTGTAATCAGGTCGGTGGCGTCGCTGTTGGCTATTGCCTAGCAATATTGGTCGTCGTGGTGTCTGAGTTATGCGCACTGGTTGGTTCCCTCCCCGCTTGGTTCTAAGACCACTAACCGCGTCTCCCGATCAGGAAAAGCATTAGCCCCAGTACACTACTGACTTGGCCAAGAATCCAAAACCTCATGGTCACTTTTGCCTCAGGCCAACCACTAGCTTCGAAATGATGATGTATCGGTGCAATTTTGAAAACTTTTTTGCCGTTTCTAAATCTTTTTGACAAAATCTGGATAACGCTTGAGCCAGCTTCGGCAACAAAAACGATACCAATGACTGGCAACAGTACCATGGTGTCAGTCAGCATAGCGACTACTCCCAGCGCTGTACCCAGTGCAAATGACCCAACATCACCCATAAAAAAACGAGCTGGAAAAATGTTGAACCACGTATAACTCAATAACGCCCCGACTATAGTCATACAAAATGCCGCTACACCATACCTCTGTTGTATGAAAGCAATTAGTGCATAGACGGCAAACGCACTGACACACAAACCGCCAGCTAAACCATCCAGTCCATCAGAGATATTGACAGCATTTGCGGTGGCTACTACTACCAAAACAAATAACGGGATTATCAGCCAACCGACAGATAACGTACCAATGGTTGGTATGCTAAGACTGGTAACGCCTAGTTTGGCATAAAAGAACCATCCACCAATAAGCGCAACAAAGGTAACCAGCATGAGTTTCAGCTTGCTTGGCAAACCAGCCACGCCCTTACCCGAACCCCGAATATTTATGACATCATCGAGTAAACCAACTGCCCCTGCTCCCAGCAATGCAGCAATCGGCAGCCAAGTTTCCGAACGACTTAAATTGAACATCGCAGTTACTATGGCAACAGAAAGCACAATGACAACCCCCGCCATTGTCGGGATGTTCCGACGATGTTTTGCGGCGTGGAGCGCTGTGAATACCTTTGCTTTCTCCCCTGTCACGGCATTTTCTCGCGGCTTTTTCCACCATTCACCCGAATATGCCAGTGTTGTATAGAGTGGCGTGATGAGCATGCTAAGCAAAAAACTCAAGAACCCAAGTGACAAGATGCGTATTAGGGTGTTTGTTTCTACTGTTATTTGTAGTATTTGGTTCATATCGACTTTCATCATTATACTCCAATTATAGAAATTATTGCCCTTTCGGCGTTACGCCGAAACTATCTATTAGCATGTTTGTTAAGCGGAAAAATACTGGTGCGGCTGCCTTAGCACCGGCATATCCGGGAACTTTTGGCTCATTTACGCGCACTACGATAACATACTGTGGCTTATCCCCACCAACAAAACCCATGAAAGTTCCATTTTCCCTGTCCTCGTAGTAGCCACCACCTGGTTTTGTTATTTGGGCAGAACCGGTTTTACCGCCAATGCCATATTCGCTTCGTAGTCTTTGTACACCATATACAAAATGATTTTTATTTATGGTGTACTCCATAAATTCCTGTATAGTCTTACCGACTTCTGGTCTAACAACATTTGTTCGCAGCACTTCGGGTTTTTTTGTGACTTCCGTGCCAGCCGAATCTACAGTCTTTGCCACAAGATGAGGTCGATAATACGTGCCGCCATTGATAACGCTAGCTAGAGCTCCAGCCATTTGCAGCGGTGTTGCCGACATGCCCTGCCCAAAAGCTGTGTTTGCATACTGAATGTTCAGACCGAAACCTTCAGTTGGGCTGGGCACGTAACCCTCGGCTTCGTAACCCTGCTCTATGCCAGTCTGTCTGCTAAAACGATAGTGATCGACCATGTAGTTGTGCCAACTAACGCGAGCTTTTTGATTCATTTCACCACCACCCATTTGCATAACCAACCAGACCGCTCCGGTGTTTAGTGAAAGTTGCAGAATGTCAGCCATGCTTCTGGTGCCCGCACCGCCGTCTTCCTCGATATTTGTAACGGTAGCGTCACCTAGTTTGATGCGACTTGGGTCAAAGTAGCTGGTATCTTTATTGACTAGTTTCTGGTCAAGGGCGGCGGCGAGTGTCAGTGGTTTCATGGTTGAGCCTATCTCAAGCGGCGAACTAATAACAGCGTTAGAAAATATACTTGTATCTGTAACTTTATAGAACTCACTTGGATTGTACGTAGGAAAGTTTGCCATAGCTTTTATAGCACCGGTGTACGGATCGATGATTAGTGCTCCGCCAGAAGTAGATTTTGCGGCGTCAAGACCTTGTTTAAGCTGATCCTCTAGCTGTTGCTGCATGCCCAAATCGATTGTCAGTACAATATCTTTGCCAGATTTCGGAGCAATCTGAATATTATCTCTGTTGCTGGCTAAAGGCACTCCTTGGGCATCAGTGATAGCTTTCAGCATGCCTGACGTGCCCTTTAGCTCGTCGTTTAATGACTGCTCTACACCATACTTGCCTAGCCCGTCATCGTTTACAAATCCAAGTATTTGCGCTGCCAGCTGTCCCTGAGGATAGGTACGATAAACTGTTTCTCTTGTACCGACCCCCTTGAGTTTCAAAGCAGATATTTTTTCTTTTTGCTGCTTCGTTAGTTTCTTTGCCAGTACCACGTAACGTGTTTTCTTTTGCATGGCAGACATATAATCATTTGCCTTACCACCGATTGCATCCTGAACTTTATGAGCAGCTTGCCATGCGTCAGCAATATATTCGGGGTCAGCATACAAAGTGTATAATGTTTCATTTAATACTAATGGGGCCGTTTTGCCACCACTAGACGCAATAATCTTCCCCCGTTCTGATGGTATCTCATACTGTTTTAGTTGGTCACTTAGCGCAGTTTTTTGATAATAATCATGCTTGATAACTTGCAGGTAAAAAAGTCTGACGACAAATACAGCACTAACAAATAAAAGAGCTGCATACCATATCCGTATGCGACCTAGTTGATGACTAACTGACTGCGTCGTTTGCATAAATATTGCGGAATATTTGTTAGTTCTGAATGGTTGCGCTTGGGGCTACTGTCACCAGATTTTTAGCTACTTCGCTGTTTTTTACACGTTCGAGTGCTTGCAACCTTGCGGAGGCTACTTCTAGATCAGCATTCTGATCTTTTAACTCTGTTTGTTGTGTTTGAAGCGCATTTATCTTGTAACTATAGGCATTGGTTTTTGTAACTTGTGTTAGATACAAAAGACCAAGCAAACATGCCAAAACAATCAGCATAATAGTGTTGCTGACAGGTCCTAGCGTTCGTTCCCGTGCCTGAAAGTTTGTTGTATTCTGGTTGCGACTTGAAAATCGCTGTCTGCTCATCGCAAGCGAGCTGGAATATGTCATGTATTTTTATGATCCTTTTTATGTTTGTTTTGGTGCCCACACTTTGTTTTTAGGTAAAGTGTGGGCAATCGCTTACGCGGAAGTTAGATTACTCTAACTTTTACTTTGTAAGCTCGGGAAAGATTTTTGACCTGTATAGGCATTCCTATTCCCCTTTCTTTTTTATTTTCACTGCGGCACGAAGTTTAGCACTTCGGGCGCGCGGATTGGAAACTATTTCTTCTTCGCTACCTACCACTGGCTGTTTGGTTAGGAGGCGTAAGCGAGCGTCGTAGCGTTCACCAGCTTCGTTTGCAAATGCGTGTTTGACCACGCGATCTTCCAAACTATGAAAACTAATGACCGCTATTCGTCCGCTTGGTGCCAGCAAATCAATCCACTTAGGCAAGGCTGCTTCCAGTAAACCAATTTCGTCATTTACTGCTATACGCAAAGCTTGAAAAGTGCGAATTGCTGGATGTTGCTTACTGGCTGTCCGCCAGCTGGCGGATTTGGCAACTACATGCGCAAGTTGTGTTGTTGTAGTGATAGGCCGATGAGCCACTATCAGTCGAGCTATACGATTGGCCCGCGGCTCTTCGCCGTAGCGCCTGATCAACTTGGCGAGACTAGCTTCATCATATTCGTTTACTATGTCTGAAGCCGTTAGCTCCTGCGATTGATCCATGCGCATATCTAGTGGCCCATCCAGCCGTACACTAAAACCACGACTCGCTGAGTCAAGGTGCGGTGACGACACACCCAAATCTGCCAAAATAATATCGAATTGTTTACCATGAGCCAGCAATTTCTCGGCTGCCGATACGAAGTCAGAGTGCACTACTTCGACTTTTGCCTTTGCAAACTGCTGCTTTAGGTAGTCAATTGCAAATTGATCGCGATCGACGAGAACAGCTCTGCTTGGCTGCAAGGTACGTTCCAGTACTGCGCTGGCGTGGCCTGCATATCCGGCCGTTAGATCAAGGTAGCTTTCCCCTTCTCTCGGATCCAGATATGTCAAAACTTCTGCCAATAGTACAGGAATATGTTGTTTCCCAGTAGTAAGCCTTTGCTCAAGACTAATATGGTTAATCAAAACGCCGTCCGTTGGACGATCGAGCGAGAGTTTGTTACTGGGGGTTTTTATATTTTGGTTTTTTTGGTTTGTGTTTTTCATGCTTTAACTTTTCTTTGCAAATGGTAATTTGCAAATATTTGTTTTTGTTTTTGCAAGGTCACCTATCCAGCAGCCAACTTTTTGTATTTTTTGTAGTTTTTGTTTTTGTGATGATTGTATCCGGTATGCGAGAGAAGTCTTCAGTAAAGATTTCCTTCACTGGCTACAATCAAGTTTTGAGAGACTTATGTGAGGTGGAGTTTTGGGAGGTGTTTTTTAGGAAATGTACGAGGGTTTTTAGAGTGGTGCCCTAAGACCACTTGTTGACTGCCGAATAGCTAACCTCGAGTCGTTAGTTTGTTTAGCTTTTCGGTTTTGCACATAAATTGTTAAGGAGCCTTGGGGGCAAATCTTAGGCGGCTATCAAACGCCAATACTGCCCTGCCCGAACCGCAACAATGTCCCGACTAATGCCGGAGTAATCCAACAGATGTTGTTCGATGGTAAAGCGTCCTTGCTTTTCATCGAGTTCGCCTTCTGTTTTCCCTGATCTAAACTTTACGTTCAGGTCGGCCGTTTGCTCGTCTAGGATATTTCCCTTCAGCTGCGACTCTACCTGTTCGTCCCAAACGGATTTGGGGTACAAGTGTAGATACTTCTGGAACCCACGAGTTATCACTACACCACTTTGAAACTCGGCTCGAAGCTCAGCGGGAATAGTTAGCCGCCGCTTGTCATCAAGCTTTCGTTCGAAGTAGTCTACCGTGGCCATTGGTGCCTCTTTAAAGTTGCCAGTGGTTTTTTGTTTTCTCGTTACGTAGTCTATTTTGGACTACCCACGTTTACCCACTGCCATGAATATACTACCCACTGTTACCCACTTGCAAGTACTTTCCACTATTATTACCCCTAATCGTGTGCAAGTTATCCACAGTTTTGCTAAAAATAAAAACCCACCACTACATGTGGTGGGTCCAGTCTCTGCTTATGCGCTATTTGTCGCTAGGCTGGTCGGTTACAACTAATTGGTCGCCTGGCTGAAGACCTTGCTGACTAAGATCAGCTTCCAAGTTAGCCTTGTCTTGGTTGGCGAGCATGTCAGAACCCTGACGCTCATCCCTATCAGGCATTTCGCGGCGAGATATATCCCAAAACGTGTCACCTGACTTTACAGTGTAGATATGGTGGTTTGGGTATTTGTCAGGGTCGGCGTTATATTCCGCCAATGTCGGTAATTTTGGTGTTTGTCGTGACTCAAGATTTGCGACACCATAGCCAACAGTCAGTGCTAAGCCAGCTGCCCCGACAGTCGAGATTACTTTTTGGCTAAAAGGAGCCCGTGCTAACCTCTCCTTCAATGTTGGTTGTTTAGGCGCAAAATTGTAGTATCCGCGTTCAGCACGTGCACTACGTAAATGAGTTGATTGACTGCCGCTACCGCTGATTTGTGGTCTTGGTGCATGAATTCTGGGATTTTTTGTGTTATTCACAATAAAAACATTATAGCAAACTTTGGTGTTTTTGTCAATAACCGGTTGCTACTTGGACAATTCCTTCACGTGCTCTGCAAACCACTCTGCACTGGGGCGAATAGTCCGTTTCATCCCGTGCTGCCGGTCGACATGGACTAAGCCAAACTTGGGCCACCAACCATATTTCCACTCAAAATTGTCCAGCAGACTCCAGTGAAAGTACCCTCGCAAGTCAACACCTTCACTGATGGCTCGCTCCATGGCAATCACTGTTTCTTCTAACCACCAACGACGATATTTATCCTCTGCGTCTGCGACACCATTTTCTGTAATCAGTATTGGCTTTTTATAATGCGCCCACACGCGTAGTAGTAACGGGTAAAGACCCTCAGGCTCCATATACCAACCCAAGTCGTTCAATGGTACCTTGGGATTTTCCCGCTTAAACAGTTCTGTGTAGTAGTCAGAGAAATAATAGTTAAAACCCACGAAATCTTGTTGATGCCTAATTCGATTCAAGAACCACCAGTTCCAGACATATCTCATGCCTTTCACAGACAATTCATCGAAGACATTACGTGGTCGTTTGGCTTGTATATTTGCCAGCTGTGTTGCCACACCAATCTGCAAGTTGTGATTTTTGGTTTTCAAAATTTTGTAAGCTCGCTTATGCGCGCTAACCAGATTCCAGACGACTCTCCCAGCACTAAAGATATTCTTCTCTTGAGGTGGCCACTCCCCTGTCGCATAACTGAAGCTAGCGAACACGTTTGGCTCATTGATGGTAATGATGCATCCTAGATCATCGCCATATTCATGGGCAATCTTGTGCACAAAGTTTTGGAAATATTTCAAGTTTGATCTTTTTTTGAATCCCCCTAAATCTTCAAACCAAGTCGGCGAAGTCCAATGCCAAAGGTTCAATACCGGCTGTAGACCCCGCTTTTTCAGAGCTTTTATGTACGAACGATAGTGCTCGACTGCTCCCTCATCCCACTGCCCTTTTGCGGGTTCAAGTCTTGACCATTCTATACCAAACCGAAAACTGTTCAGATTGAGTTTTTTGGCGATATCAAAATCTTCCTCATAACGATTGTAATGATCAACCCCTTTGCCCGAGACATAGTTGGCTGGGTCTGTGGCTTGATGTTTTATCTTGTCCCACTGTGGCATCCAGCTCAGTCGTTCCTCGGCGGTTTTTGCCAGTTCCTTAGCATGAGCTAACTCCCAGACCGTCCACTGATTGACAGTTCCACCCTCTACTTGGTGTGAAGCCGTGCTGGCACCCCACATAAAATCTTTTGGAAATACTCGCTTGTCCATTCCCCGTATTATACCTCATAGCCATTATGCTTTTGTTTATACAGCGCCCGTATGGTAAAACTAATCGCTATGAGCTCCATTGTCTTAAAGGGCAACTATGAACAACTCCCTCAACCACCACCCGATATCATTCAGGCACATAATGCCGATTATGGAACGGTAGGTCTTATCGCGCTTGAACATGTCCTAGCCGGCAATTCTAGCGAGCTTAGGGCAATATTTCACGGTTCGCTTACCGAAGACGAACGACATATTAGAGACATCAGAGGTGAAATCATCGCCGACTGGGATGACGATGTCAAAAAACCCTCCGGTTCACAAATAGCTGAGATTGCCAAGGCAAGCGCGAACACGGGTCTAGTCATATTTGATGATACGCAAGGCACCGTAAGACTAGAAACGGGCACACAAGACTTTATCGGTTTTTCTAATCAACTTCTTGGCGTTGGCTTAGAATCCAATGTCGCACTTTCAACAATTCTTGGCACAAATAGGCGCACCTATGATTGGGAGAGTTTTCCAGAACTACTGCATATGAGACGCTTACTGATATGCATGCGAATTGGTAGAGCCAACTGCACAGGAATCGAAATACCGCGTCTGTTCGAGGTAGCTCAATTGGTTGGACCAAAGATACAACTAAGCAATATGCACACACTGGTTAATAGCTTAGAGCGAGAAGGTCATGTAAAGGTAAAAAGAAGTGGTAGGAGAAACAAGGTTACTGCTTCGGCGTCCATGCGCGATGCTTACGAGAGCGTTTCCAGTATGTTCGCTCGCTACGACATGGATCGCGACAAGTTTATTAGCGATGCGGCTGATACTCGAGAACACGCCAAACGTTATTTCCCACTATTATATCAACGCGAGCTGCGACGCACTGGTCATTCAGCCAACAATAAACTTGACCCAATGCGCAAGCAGATCGAGGCATATCTAGCTACCAAGCCAGAGGGAGCTACAATGGACGAACTGCACGAGGTTATAGACCCCGACAACAATTATGCTAGCAAAGAGTCCTTCGCATCTACCGTGGGGCACATTGCGCACAACTTACCACGGACGCTGTTTACATTTCGCCCTGATACACCAAACTCAAGCCGTGGGGTTTGGGTTCTAAAACCTACGAAAAAATTGTCAGACTAAGTTTGCTTTACTAATCATTATTTTTAGCTGGGCGTCTCATTGTCCGGTAGGATAATTCGCGCTTCAGCTGATCAACACGAACTATGTATTTTTCATACGCCTTTAGCAGTCCAGAATATTGCCAGTTTGGCGTCATGATATGCCCCAACTTGCCCACTTCATCTAAATACTCGGCTAAACAATAAAAATCACCGTCACCACTGACAATTATGGCTTTTTCGTAATTTTTTATTTCCTTCATTGCCCATAGCACCAGCTCAGCGTCTATATTGCCTTTAACTGGTTTTTTCTCTTCGGGTTTGTCAGTTTTCACAGCGTCATTTTTGGCGACATCTGGTTGGACTTTACTCATATCGGAAGTTGGTTTCAACACCACTAGAAAGCCTAGTTCATGCATATGCACATACATATCTTCAAACTCAGGGACATGACCGATAAACATGTAGGCTTTTGTTACGCCATACTTGTCTGCTAGGTATTGGCGGAACTTGCGCCAATCCATTTTCCAGCCCATTTTTTGTACACCCAAGTTCAGGTTTTGACTATCGATAAAGGCGTAGGTATTTGGTTGTTTCATAAATACTCCCTCTATCATACCACCTCGGGTAGATCGCGCAGTTATCTAGATGATTTCCAGTTGTGTTAAAACTGCTAGTCTGCTACCAGCAACTGTCAGCCTAGTCCCCATATCTTCATAGACTTCCCACGGGTACACAATCCAATCATCGGTCTGCTGAACATGCCAATCTGGCACAAAGTCTGTCTGCGATTTGTTGGGCTTGTAGTGTAGTACAGCCGTTTTGATTACGCCAGCACCTGCTAATTTTAGCAAGTCTGTCAGCAGTGTTAGCGTATTTCCGGTATCACAGACTTCATCAATGATTAGCACATTGTTGCCTGCTATATCTTCTGTCGTTGGCATTTGACCAAGCTCTGGTATACCGTTGACCACCGAGCCTTTTTTATACGAACCAATGGCTGCCGCACACAGACTAGTCGTCGGATATTCTAGCAGTCTGGCGACAATGTTTGTTGGCCCAAAACCACCCTTCGGCAAATATATCAGTTTGGGTAATTCCTCAGTTACATTTGGGTGTTCAACGACAATCATCGAAGCAAGCGTAAGACATTTATTGGCAACACTTTCGTCTGTTTCGTGTAGTCTCCCCTGCTCGTCCAGCCAAGGTTCTCCGCTATGATGCCCGTTTTTCTCTGCCATAACTAAAGTATAGGGGCTTTTTTATAATATGATATTGTTCATTTGTCTACAGTCAAGGTCCGATTTTGTAGTATTTCTTTCTTGCCGACAAGCCAGAGATTATCTGCACTTTACTTTTTGACACGCCAAAGTAATCTGCTAAAAGATCGTTGACAGCCCGATTTGCCTTGCCGTCAATGGCAGGTTCACGGACATATATCAACAGTGTGCCATCTAAAGCCGGCTGCACAAGCGGACCTTTTTTACTGTTTGGCTTCACCGTTACAGATACTGTTTTCAAACTTTATTTGCCCTCGGCTTCGGCTTCCATTTTGTCTAGCCTAGTGTAGTAGTCTTTGATTTCTTTCAAGTGTGCCCAGACAATTTTGCCTGTCGTGATTCGGTCATCATTTGTAACGTTGGTCTCTTGACCCCACTGACTGCCGTGTTCCATCTCTACTTCCAGCCCACGGCGAAACTGCCCTAAATCGAGCTCATCAAAATCTATGCCTATCTGCACGCCGACCGCCCGTGCCTCTTCAGCAGTAAAATTTTTAGTTGCCACGGTTGCTCCCTTTGTTTACAAAAGAATCTGCGTATTGGTTAGCTTAGCGCGAATTTTAGCTAAGTCTTGCTGGCTAACGTTGCTGTTGCCAGTGAGGTCAAATACTTGCAGCTGGGTAAGATTGCCAAGTTCATTTGGCAATCCAGTGATTTGGTTGTCTGAGTAGTTCAGGACTTTTAGTTTTCTGAGCTGCCCAACTTCGGCTGGTATGCCTGTCATGTTGTTGCCGCTAACATTTAGTGATTCCAGCTTGGTCAGCTTTTGGATCTCTGATGGCAATGCGCCTGTCAGCTGGTTGTTTGATAAGTCTAGGCTCGTGATGGATGTTTTACTCAGAACATCTTTGGGGAAAGAAGACAGCCCCTTGCCTGAATAGTCAGCACTCGGGCCACTGGTTTGGATTGCAGAGCTTGAGGATGAATCCACCGAGCTCGTACTATCATCGGACTTAGAGTTATTTAGTAAGTAGCCACCAGTTCCTGCGGCTAAGATCAACACAAGTACAATAATTGTCTTTTTCATACTACTATCTTAGCACTATTTTACCTTGAAAAGAGTTCCTTTATAATCTCGTAGTCGTGTTTGGTGTCTAGTTTCTCGTCCTCAAATAGAATTTTATTGTGATAGTCCCGCTCAATTTTTGTTGTCACCCATTCTTTACGTTTTTCATATGAGTCTTTTTCGGTGCCTGCCAACCACACACCAAGAATGTAGAAATCAGTTTTTAGGTGAGCTAGTGCATCTGCCGTTGCAAGTATCTTGCCCACCTGGGTAGCCGGTCTGTCGTCATCATGGCAGCTATGATGGACTAACGCATCGTCTATTACTATCTTCATGTCATCCTCGGTGTAGTCAAGTTCAGTCATTATATCGCGGGCAATTTTTAGGCTTTCTTGCTCATGCTCAGGATTTTCGCGGGGCATGGTGGCATCTGCAATGTCATGAAGTAGCGCCGCTGCTCGCGCTAGGTCTTCGTCCACCTCATACTTTTTTGCTAAGTTTGATGCAAACTCTGCCACTACTAAAACGTGATTGCTCCATAGATAATCCGCCCAATTACCACGAGTGGGCAGTTTTTGCTCGTACAGCGCTCTTACTTTCCCTTCAAGCTTGCTAATTCTACTCATTGGTAACATTTTAACACTTTTACATATCAGCAGATAAGGTGCATAATAAATTGCATAAACGGAGGTGTTTTATGAAAAGTAAAATTATTGCTGGCGTGGTTGTTGCGCTCATCATTATCGGTGGTGGGGTTGGATACGTTCTAACTAGAGAAGATAAGCCAGTCGCCAAAAATCAAGTTACGCAAAATGGTCAAGACACTACAAAAACTTCGTCAGGCACGGGCGAAGAAACGCAGGTACAGAGCAATCTCCAGACATTGCGCACTGGTGGCAAAGCGCAGGTTTGCACCATGAGCTACTCTGCTGACGATGGTAATGGAACTGGCAAAATGTACACCGACGGTAAAGGACGAGGTCGTCTTCAGATAGACCTTACGACAGCCCGAGGTAATCAGGGTCAGTCAAACACCCTAATAACCAACGAGAAAATCTACAGCTGGACCAAAACCGATGGCGGTAGTTTTGGCTTTGTCTTCGATGCCAGCACTATTAAGCCGGATAGTACCGGATCGCCAACCACCAGCAACTCACAGACCGCTGGTAAAAACTTTGACCTCAAATGTCAGGATTGGTCCGTTGATGAAGCCGTTTTGACAATACCAACGGATGTAAACTTCTCGGCTCTACCCTCTGGTCAATAAAATCTATCGGTTGAATTTTTTACAGAAGCCTTCTGAAATAACTTCCACTTTGCCATCAACCACAGATACACCCGTCAAATTATCGGCTGCATAAACTGTGTTCTTGGGACTTTTGGCATACGGCTCAATATCGTCCATGGAAAGTTCATTGGAAGCATGTGGGATAAACTCAAAATCTACTAGCTCTAGCCCCGTTAGATCTTCTAGCTTCATAAAATTTCTATCACCTCCTGCAATTCCTGCCCCAGCAATAGTAGGCGTTACTACTAAAGAGCCAGCGCTAGAACCAACATATACTTTTGATTTCAGATTTTCTTTCAGCCACTTATCAAAACCCGTTCTACGAAATTGATTTAGCAAGTGAAATGTATTTCCTCCACTTACAAAAATGATATCTACTGCCTTTAGCCTGGGTTTCCAATATACATCTGCAGCAGAGGGATCAACAACATCGATCCAGTTGTAGCCATGTCTCCACAGATTTAGGAATTGATTGATATACCAGTCTTTGTTTCTGCCTTCTGCATTCATGGCTGTCGGTATAAAACCTACCTTGCACTCACTAGCAGGCTTGCCTACCATTTTATGCAACTCAGCTGCCAAAGAACGTGTAGAAACTCCTGAAGATGTAAGTAATAACTTCATACCAATAGTCTAACACTTAGAGTTTAATAATGCTTCGAGTGGTTATTCTGCTCTTTACTAGCTCCCAGCTCGATAAGCAAACGCAAAAGCAGGCATTGCACTAAGTACCAAAACCCCAAGCGCCCATTCGTTATATGTACTCCAGTCCGCGGTTGCATCTATAAAATCGTCGCCAAGTTCGTTGTACGTACTAACCTGCTCTGGAAAATGTTGTTGCACCTCTGGAGCGGAGACATCGCCCACTTCTTCACTAATAACGCTCATTTTGTCTAAATTATTGCTAGCATCTTCCAGTCTATCGCTGCCAAGATTATGCAAGCCAAGTGCGGCAACGGTACCTAACCCCAAAATTATAACTGGCTTAACCGCGCGTCGGATCAATGCCCTACGCTCTACCCTCCAAGACTCTTGTTCTACTAATCGCTCGCTGGTACTAGCCATATTGCCTCCGGTTATATCACCGATTATATGCCTGCACAGATAAAATCAATGGTGTGGTTTAATCTACACTTACTTCAAGAAGTCTACTAGCTGGTGGATTGGCACACGCTGTTGTTTGGTGGTGTCCCTGTCGCGCAAGGTAACGGTGTCATCTTGTAGGGTGTCAAAATCTATGGTCACACAATACGGCGTGCCAATTTCATCCTGACGACGATAGCGTTTGCCAATGTTCCCGTTGTCATCCCACATCACACTGCCCAGTTCTTTTTTGAGCATGCTATAAACTTCGCGCGCTTTTTTGGCTAGTTCTGGCTTATTTTTTAATAGTGGGCTAACAGCGACTTTGACTGGCGCCAAGTGCGCAGGCAGCTTCAGGAAAATGCGCTTTTCGCCGTTTTGTTCGTCAACCGTATAGGCGGAAGTTAGCACCGCCATTAGTGCGCGTTCTACACCAAAGCTAGGTTCTATGACATGTGGGATAAAGACCTCCCCTCCATCTTTTGGTCGATACTCCATCCCCTTGCCCGAAGATTTTTGAATATTTGTTAGGTCAAAATCCGTGCGATAAGCCAATCCCAGCAGTTCGTGCCGGCCATGAGGAAAATCAAATTCAAAGTCTATGGTGCGTTTGCTGTAGTGTGCACGATCTGCCTCTGGCACTTCTACTTTTTCATAACTTGTAGGCGCTATACCAAGTTGTTTTAGAAAGTCGTCTATATCACTTACCCATTGTTCAAACTGCTTTTCCCATGACTTTGGATCTATAAAATATTCAATCTCCATCTGTTCGAACTCACGAGATCTAAACACAAAATCACGCGGACTGATTTCATTACGAAAAGCCTTGCCCATTTGCGCAATACCAAATGGCAGATCTGGGTAAAAACTATCGACAACGTTTTTGAAGTTGGTAAAAATACCCTGCGCTGTTTCTGGACGCAAGTAGCTAATGCTGGAGTCGTCATCTAACGGACCAATGTTTGTTTTAAACATCATGTTGAATTGGCGAGCTTTACCAAATGTTCCAGTTTTGCCGCAGGTTGGACATTTTTTGGTATCGATCTGGTCTTCGCGAAAACGGCTTTTGCAGTTACTACATTCCACCAACGGGTCGGTGAAAGTATCGACGTGGCCGCTGGCTTGCCAGACTTTTTGGTTCATCAGAATTGCTGCGTCGACACCATACATATCGTCACGCTCGGTAACAAAAGTCTTCCACCACAAATCCATGATGTTTTTCTTTAGCGCCACGCCAAGTGGGCCGTAGTCCCATGTGCCACTTAAACCACCATAAACTTCACTGCCCTGATAAATAAATCCACGGCGCTTGCATAGCGACACAATGTCATCAAGGGCAACTTCTTTGTTCATCTTGGTTAAGATTATAGCCTATTTTTTTGGGTAAAGGGTAATGTCAATTTCGGAAGTAGGTATTTCTTGCACTACTACGCCTTGACCAGTCTCACCGCAACCAATCATCCAATTACCGGCCTGGACACAAAACCTTCGTAACATTGCCGGATCCCTATCAGACATGCCGTCTAGGTTGGCATACCTACAAATACTGGGCATATTTCTGACTACAAAAAGTCCAAATTTACCAATAGCATCCGCCGACCACTCTTCGCGTGGGTTTAAGTCTTTGTCAGCCCAACAGACAGCTGGCGCATCCATTGCTGAAGTACGCCTTGTGAAACTGTATACCGCCGTACTCAAAGTATCCCACTCTAACGTTCTTTTAGGTCGGCATATTCTTGCGCGCTCTGCAACAAATGCGTAATCTCTGGGTTCTACAGGTAATTTAGGAATCATTACGCAAACAATCATAGATTATAGATACAAATTCGTCCATTGCTTATGCTTTTGTCAGATTCTGACGGAACGGCCCAAAACGGTTTTTGCCAGTACGAGCAAATCTGGTAACAAACCTGTAACCCCCTGCACTTTTGCAATAATTGCCGGCTGATTTGCTCTGATGCCAAGACTGAGAAGTTTTATATGATTTGCCAAAAACATGCCGTTTGGGTCTGGAGCAAAAGCCATTGCCTCGTATTCAAAGTCATACGTTTGATCGTTTTCTAGTTTTTTGCCTGCCCCGTCCACGCGTAAGTTTGGAGCGTGACCACTGATATTAAGCAGTTGCATAGTAAACCAGAATTCCACAATGTTTATGGGCAGATTGACATCGTCAAGTGCTGACAGTGAAGCTGCTAACAAGTCAAAGTACTCGGCGCCAGCGGCGTCTTCTGTAACTTTGTTGGTCCGCTTTAGAAACTCATAGCCCAGCATGGTCCGATCTACATCAGTCACAATCTTGCCGTAGTGAACTTTTAGGCGTGATGACACGAGCGTTCCCATTTCTGACTTGCCAGTGGCAAAAGTGATGTCACTGATACTGAATAATTCTATGCCGCCAGCCAACTTGGATTTTACTCGTCGAGCCCCTTTAGCAATCAAGCGTAACTTACCATAATCTGGTGTTAGCACTGTAATGATGCGAGCAGCCTCCTGATAGTTAGTTCTGCTGAGGATGATACCAGTAGTGACCGTTTGACCTCTCATACTGCTATGGGCTTTGCGGTGCTACTGACCACC
>CAYGHF010000007.1:0-17389 GCA_964349795.1 uncultured Saccharimonas sp. (SeqCode)
GTGCAAATGTGCTTAGGCTGAACTTTAGTCATGGCACACATGCCGAGCGAGATGAACAGATACCTTGGATACGCAAAGCCAGCAAGGAATACGGCAAGCCAGTGGCAATCATCCAAGACTTGCAAGGACCAAAAATACGACTAGGCGATTTTGACGGTTTCATAGGTGTTCAGCGGGGGCAATCGCTGAGTTTCAAATATAACAGCGACTATGCTCGCTCTGGTCTAATCCCAACGCAATACGATTTGAGTCGAAAGATGAAACGCGGTGAGCGTTTGTACCTATTTGATGGCAAGATACGCACAATTGTTACCAGTGTATCGGCTGGCGTTGTCCACGCTCGTGCCGAAAACGAAGGTGTCTTAGTCAAACGAAAAGGTATCAATCTACCAGATACCGATTTTGGCGGTGATATTATCACCCCTAAAGACAGGCAGGATATAGTCTATGGCTCAACTAAAGATATAGATTACGTGGCGCTCAGTTTTGTCCAGACTCCGGCTGACATTCGAAGATTACGGGGGTTACTGAAAGGTCTAGGCAGCAGTGCCAAAATTATTGCCAAGGTAGAAACAAAGGCAGCAGTGGGAAATATAGAAGCCATAGTAGAGGAAGCTGATGCCGTCATGATTGCTCGCGGTGACTTGGCAATCGAGACTGAAGCCGAGTCCGTCCCAATAGTGCAGCGACAGATTATAGAGTTGGGGCTCAAGCACTGTACTCCAACCATAGTTGCGACTCAAATGCTGGGAACTATGGTTGATGTGCCTGAACCATCAAGGGCAGAGGTATCGGATGTGGCTACGGCGGTTATTTTGGGGGCTGACGCGGTGATGTTGAGTGATGAAACCGCGAATGGCAAATATCCGGTTGAAGCCGTAAAAGTTATGAAAAAGATAATTGCGTATAGTCAAAAAAATATGCCTACGCCGCCACGACCTGAGGGATCTGCGAATGGCTCGCGCCAAAATGCTATATCTTCAGCTGTGATTAGACTTTCCGAGGACGTAGAGGCAGTCGCTATAGTGACCGAAACGGCTTCTGGCTCGACGGCATTACAGATTGCCTCGCACAGACCCGAAAGACCGCTCATTGCCATTACATCTGATCGACGTGTCTCGCAACAGCTAGCTTTGGTATTTGGGACTAAGAGTTACTTGAGACCTGTGCATAAGTATGCGGCGACACGTTTAACCAACTGGTTGCGCCAGAACAAAGTACTAAAAAAAGGCGATATCATTGTGACAGCGTCTGGGAAATATCCCGGCATGGTAGGTACGACAGATACCATTAAAGTTCGCATACTAGAGTGATTTTGAAAGTGGTGGGCAGTGTTTAGTAAAAAAACAATCACAGACATAAACCTCAAGGGCAAGCGGGTGCTGCTGCGGGCTGATTACAATGTTCCGATAGAAGATGGCAAAATAACTGACGACTACCGCATAAAACAATCATTGCCAACTATTGAGTATTTGCTCCAGCAAGGCTGCTCAGTTGTTATTTGTTCACACCTTGCAAGACCCGACGGTAAATATGACAAACGCTACAGCCTTGCTCCCGTGGCAAAACGCTTAAACAAGTTGCTTGGCAGATATGTATTTTTTGCCCAAGATTGTGTTGGACCAGAAGTTGAAACAGCGGCTAAAGCTCTGGCGCCTCGCCAAGTATTGTTGCTAGAAAACCTGCGTTTTCACGCACAGGAAGAGGCAAATGATGACGCTTTTGCCAAACAACTTGCTGGGCTGGCTGATGTTTTTGTTCAGGATGCTTTTGGGGTTGTGCACCGTGCGCACGCCTCCACCGACAGAATCACCAAACATATCCCGAGTGTTGCCGGACCGCTACTGGCAAAAGAGGTCGATGTGATTACCGATGTGATGGCTAACCCAAAGCGGCCGTTGATGGCAATAATTGGCGGTGTAAAAATATCAGACAAGATTGAAATTTTGAAAAGATTGATTGATGTGGCCGATTTTGTGGCAGTCGGTGGCGCTATGGCAAATACGTTTTTGCTGGCAGAAGGTATAGATATTGGCAAAAGTTTGGTCGAAAAATCAGAAGTCTCGCTGGCAAGGGAGATTATTGGTCACGCTAGGGCTAGATCAAAAAAAGAACGCTTCATTTTTTATCTGCCACAAGACGGTGTAGTTGCCAGTAAAAATGACAAGACAGCCAAAACAAGAATCGTGGATTGGGATGCTCATGTCATTGCCGATATAGAAAATTATCCAAAAAAGGTACCACGCGCAAGCACGCAAATTGCCAAAGACGAAATGATACTAGATATTGGCCCGTTTTCTGGTGCCTTTATTGCGGGGGGGATGCAACTAGCCAATACGGTTATATGGAATGGTTCTATGGGGGTTACAGAGACAGATGGGCTGCAAGGACCGATTGGCCCGTTTTCGCAGGGTACTGAACTGGTTGTAGAGGCAATGCAGGGAAGGTTTGGTCACAAGCCGTTCACCGTTTTGGGTGGTGGCGATACCGTGGGGTACGTAAAAGAGCGTGGTTCAACAGATAGTTTTAGTCATGTATCTACTGGCGGTGGGGCAAGCATGGAACTAATGAGTGGCAAAAAATTACCCGGTGTTGAGGCTTTGCAGAACAAATGAGTGATACAATAACCATAAGCATAAACAGATTTAATCATGCGTAAAATTTTAATAGTCGGCAACTGGAAAATGAACCTGAATGTTTCACAGGCTAGTTTACTAGTGCACAGGCTTAGTGAACGTATAAAGATTCATCGTGATATTGAAGTGGTTTTGGCGCCTAGCATGTTGGTCTTGCAGCCACTTAGTGTGCAGTTAGACAGACGTAAGTTTCGCCTAGCTGCCCAGAATGCTTACCACAAGGACGAAGGGGCGTACACTGGCGAGGTTAGCTTTACGATGCTTCAGGACCTTGTTCATTATGCGCTAGTCGGTCATTCAGAGCGACGACACATCTTTGGTGAAAATCATCGACTGTTGCGCGACAAGGTTGCAGCCTGCGTGCGCAACGATATCACGCCTATATTATGTATCGGCGAAACCAAAGACGAACGAACGGCCAAGGAAACTTCCCGAGTTTTGCATGATCAGCTGGTCAGTGCGCTCAGCAACTTAACTTCTGAAGAAGTAGAGAATATGGTGATTGCTTACGAGCCGGTGTGGGCAATTAGTAATGGCGCTAATTATGCTCATCACGAGGTTGCCAAGCCCGACGAAGTTGCCAAAGCCGCAAAAACTATTCGTCATAACATATTTGAGCTATACGGCAAAAAAGCTTCCGAAGACGTGCGTGTTTTGTACGGTGGTAGCTCAAACTCACAAAACGCCCGAGCATATATGGAAGTCAAGGGTATCGATGGGTTGCTAGTTGGCGGCGCGAGCCTCAATTATCATGAGTTTTCAGCCATGGTTGATGCTGCCGATCGTCTGCTAGGCGAACGTGGGAATACATAAAATGGCAGACGACAAAAAATTTTTTGATGTCAGTAGACCGGGAAGATCCGCCCCTGACGCTACGGCTCGACCGGTAATAGTTGCAAATAGGTCAATGGTAAAAGACCCAACACTAAAGCACGCCGAGGATCAACCACAACCGCCTGTTGTAAAGACGCAGGCAAAATCAGTTAATCCTACAGAGGGGTTTGTTAACGAGCCTAAAACGGACGCCGAGACTGAAACTTCACGACCGGAAGAAGTTGATGCGCCAGATGGTCAAATAGAACAAAGTCGCGTCGAGCAAGAAAAACTCAATGCCGACCTGCACGCTGACGAAGAAAGAAAAAAGCAGGCAGAGCAACTGATAAAGAGTGGTAAATATGTTGTACCCGTTGGTCATATTAAGAGAAACCGTAAAATTCGGCGCACTCTACTAGCACTGCTACTGGCAGTTTTGCTAGTAATCATAGCCTCTGATTTGCTGATTGACGCCGGTATGATCAAGACTGACATAAAACCAGTAGTGGATTTGATAAAAAATTAAAGAGGGGACTATACTTATGGTAATTGTAACGAAAGGGCACCGGACATGAAAAAACTCAATCAGGCGGGATTTATCCACTGGCTACTATGGCTTATTATTTTGCTGCTTTTACTGCTATTGGCTGGATGGAAAGTTTACCAGTCCCAGAATAGTTCTAGTCAGCCGGCTAGTTCATCTGAAAAGCAATCAGACAGTAAAAGTGAAGCCGCTAGTAAAGACGATAAACCAGCAGCCCAAAAATACATGGAAGTTAAAGAATTTGCCGTCAAACTGCCGCTCAGTGATGGCATAACTGGTCTCTACTACGTTATACGTGACAAAACGGCTGGCGACCCCGCCGAGTACGCCGATGTGTTTGACTCTGGTTTTGACAACACAGCAAATAGCAAAGGCGTGAAGTGTAAGGACAGCAAATTTCCATTATTCGTTATCAGCAGAGTTAAGCCGGCTGATTTAGCCGAAGTGTCCGAGCAGGATAAAGACAGCTACAAGTTACTGGCGATTTCTGCTAGTCATCAGTTTTCTGGCGTTCAGGCAAACCAAGCTTACCCGCAATGTGCCAATCTAACACCTGATGCTGCTACAACCACAAATGACAAAACGGTCTTAGATCTGTTTGAGGCAAAGAAAAAAGACATAACTTCTGCTTATTCTAAAATCGAGAAACTGTAAAACAACACAATAGGAGACCACATGAAAAAACTCAACCAACAAGGAATCGCTCATCCAGTAGTGGTAGTCGTAGTTGCGCTGGTATTAGCTGGAATAGGCTACGGTGGCTACAGAGTCTACGACTCAAACCAAAAGACCAAGAAAAGTCTAGGTAACACCAGCCAAACTAAGGAAAAGAATCTCACAACAAACACACCAGACGTTACCCAAAAAACCACGTCAAACAACTTTGATTGCGACGGCAAATTTACCCTGTCGGTACCAAAAGACTGGTTTAGTTTTCGCCTAGAGAATGGTGGCAACTGCACTATATCTAGCACAAAGCAGTCCGAGCTTCCAGCCGTTGGCACGCATACTGGCGAAAATGTAAGCTTTGTCTTTAGTACCTTCCCTGATACTACTCTGGGCTTAGATGCCTGGGCAGATAAGTTTTTCAAGGATAAAGAAACCTATCCTGAAACAGTCATCAGCAAGGAAACAATTAAGTTCGATAACGGACAGAGTGCCCTTCTGGTATTAACGGAAGGTGGTCACTACAGTACTAAAGACTATAATTTGTTCTACAAAAAAGGTAGTCTAGGAATCATTACTGATTGGGACTCCACTTCTAAACTTTCTGACAAAGCCCTAGAAGTAGTAAAGACCATCAACTAGATTCTAGGCTGCGGTAAACCGATTTGTTGACTTGATAAGAAATTAGGGGGCCATGTATATAGTGCCTCTGCTACAATTAGCAGGTGTTAGAAGACTTATTTACTGGGCTGAACCCAGAGCAAAAGCGGGCCGTTGAGACCACCGAGGGACCACTTTTGATATTGGCCGGTGCTGGTAGTGGTAAGACAAAAACATTGACCCACCGCATCGCCCACCTGATAGCCAGCCATAAAGCTACACCGTTCAATATATTGTCCGTAACCTTCACCAACAAAGCGGCAAAAGAAATGCGCGAACGCGTCGCTACCCTTATGGGCGAAAATGCTGATAATCGTGGTTTTTTACCCTTCGTCGGAACGTTTCACTCCATTTGCGTACGTCTACTGCGTCAGGATGGCGAATATGCAGGTTTGCCACGGAACTTTGTAATTTTTGATGAGAGCGACAGGTTGGCTGCGGTAAAACGGGCGACCAAGCAGCTGATGTTGGATGAAAAAGCTTGCCCTCCTCGAACCATCGCCGGACTAATTAGCAATGCTAAAAATGAGATGGTAACCCCAGCTAACTATAAGGGTATGGGCAGCGGTCCAGTGCACAAAGCCGCCGCGCAAGTTTATCCGCTGTACGAGAAAATCCTAAAAGAAAACTCAGCGCTAGACTTTGACGATCTGATAAGCAAAACTGTGGATTTACTACAAAATCATAAGGAAATACGAGATAAGTGGCAGCAACAATTTCGCTACATCATGATAGACGAGTATCAGGATACAAATGCTGCCCAGTACAAACTGGTGAAACTGCTAACAAATGACAAGCACAACATTGCCGTGGTTGGCGACGACTGGCAGTCGATTTACTCTTGGCGTGGGGCTGATTTTCGCAACATTCTGAACTTTGAGAAAGACCACCCAAAGGTGACACTTATAAAACTAGAACAGAACTATCGTAGTACCAAGGCAATCTTAGATGCCGCCCACGCTGTTATTACAAAAAACAGCCAGCGTTCTGACAAAAAACTATGGACAGAAGCTGGCGAGGGCAAACCCGTCTCCATTGTGCAAGTGCTAAATGAGCGTGCTGAGAGCGAAGCAATAGTGCGGCGGGTGCAGAATGCCGTTGATGCCCGTTATCGTAATTATCAAGATTTTGCCGTGCTTTACCGCACAAACGCCCAGAGTCGGGTTATCGAGGAGGCAATGATCCGCTACGGCGTCCCATACCGAATTGTCGGCGGACAAAGGTTTTATGACCGCAAAGAAATCAAAGACATCATGGCGTACTTGCGGCTACTTTATCAGCCAAACGATAGGGTCAGTTTTGAGAGGATTGTAAATGTACCTACCCGTGGCATCGGTACTACATCTATGCAAAAGTTTTTGCACTGGCAAGTATCAAGTAACATAACTTTGCAAGATGCACTGGATAAAGTATCTGAATGCGCTGAGCTGACAACAAAAGCTCGCAATAATTTGAACGAGTTGGGTGATATCTTGCGCTCGCTAAGAGAACTGGTAGGCGAAACAACTCTACCGGGTTTGCTCGATAGTTTGCTAAGGCGGATAGACTATATGAACTTTCTGGACGACAAAACGCCGCAGGGTGAATCTCGCCAAGAAAACGTCAAAGAACTTATAAGCGTTACGCAGAATTATCAAGACCTAGGGCTAGATGGTTTCTTGGAAGAAATGGCGCTAATCAGTGATGCCGACAGTGTAGATTATGGCAATAACGCCGTGACGCTGATGACATTGCATGCTGCCAAAGGCTTGGAGTTTCCGGTGGTGTTTATGACTGGCATGGAGGAGACAATATTTCCACATTCACGGGCGCTGTATGACCAGTCAGAAATGGAAGAGGAGAGACGTCTTTGTTACGTGGGCATGACTAGGGCAAAGGAGGAGCTTTATTTAAGCTACGCAACTAGTCGGATGCTTTATGGTGGCGTGCAGCACAATCCGCCGAGTCGTTTTCTAGCAGAGATAGACGGCGAGTTTCAGGCTGATGCCAGTTGTGGTTGGCAGTCTGCCCCAGATATGCCCGCCTTGCCACCAAAACCGTCAGATGAACCACGCTATGTACCAGAACTAAACGAGGGCGATGGCGTTAAACATCAGGTTTTTGGCGTTGGAACGGTTTTGGAGCTAGAGGGTGATAATGCAACGATTTACTTCAAGGGAAAGGGCAGCAAGAAACTTAACATCGCGTTCGCCCCGCTAGAAAAATTATGAAAAAGACCACCCAAAAGTTAGGCATAATAGCCTTTTGGCTCAGCTGGCCGCTGCTGTTTGTCTATCTTCAAATTGGTAGCCGCACTAGGGTGCTCGTAGTTTGCGGTGAGAAAGTTCTGGTGGTACGCAGTTGGCATGGCTCTGGTCAGTGGTCACTGCCGGGCGGAGGGCTACACAGAGGTGAAGATCCAAAAGTTGGGGCAGTTCGGGAGCTTAGGGAGGAGACAGGACTTGCGGTTCAGCCTGCGCAGCTGCAGCATCTAATTAGTGGCACCCAAAATACTCGGGGACTAAAGTACGACTATGATTGTTTTGTTGTAGAGATAGAAAAAGAACAGCCGCTTCGCGCTCAGATGTTTGAAGTTGCGGAAGCGGCTTGGAAATCAATCTCGGAACTGAACACCGGCAATGCTGGTGACGATACCATGCTCTACCTCAGTACATGGCAACGGCGTAAGTAATTTGCTAAACTTGTTAAGGATATTACATCCAAGATTTGAATACTTATGAAATCTAAATCACCCCTCCATAAAGAGCGAGCCGCCGCCCGCCGCCGTCGCAAGTTTTATAGGCTCAAAAACCACCCATTTGTTGTACCAGTACTGACGTTATTTGTTTTCTTTTTCTTGGCAATGGTCGGTTTCATAGCGCTTAATGGACGAACAGTCACCGCCAGCGACTCGCATATAGTAAAGCTCAGCATAGATGGCAAACAAAAAGTCATCCCAACTCGGGCAAAGACAGTCGGCGACTTACTAACGCGTGCCAACATTACTCTGAACGAGGGTGATATCATCGAGCCAGAAAAAGATACCGAGATTCTTGATGACAATTTTCGTGTCAATCTGTACCGTGCCCATCCGGTGACGCTGTATGATGGCGAGAAAAGGATTCAATCATTAAGCGCTGCTACAACACCACGTAGTGTTGCTGCCCAGATTGGACTGGCCGTTTATCCCGAAGACAAGATTACGGTCGAAGGCAGCGGTAGTATCTTGCAAGAAGGTGTACTGGGGCAAAAGATTGTAGTTGAAAGAGCAAAATTGGCTTACATAAATCTTTACGGGACGCCCATCTCACTTAGAACGCATTCAAAAACTGTTGGTGAACTGATTCAGGAGAAGGGCATCAAACTGGCTGCCGACGATACGCTTCAGCCAGACAAAGCTACTGTGCTGACGCCGGTGACTCAAGTATTTGTAATCCGCAACGGTACTCAAATTGCCAGTGCCGAGGAAACCGTAGCAATGCCCGTGGAGACCATAGATGATCCTAAGCTTAGCTTTGGAACAATTGTGATTAGGCAAAGAGGTTCGGCTGGCAAAAAAATTGTCACCTATCAGCTAGAGCTAAAAAACAACAAGGAAGTCAGCCGAAAAAAGATACAGGAAGTTATTTCCGTTGAGCCTGTAAAACAGATAGTTGCGAGAGGTCAGGCTGTTTATATACCTGCCGATAAGTCAGTTTGGATGAGACAAGCGGGGATAAGTGAATCTGATTTTGCGTATGTCTACTTCATAATTAGTAGAGAGAACGCGAGTTGGTGTCCGACGAGGTGGCAGGGTCAAGTGGGCTGTCCTCCATTTTATCAAGAGAAGTACCCCGGTGCTGAAAGTGATACTAGACTTGGGTACGGGATCGGTCAAGCAACGCCAGCCAAGAAAATGGCTGCCTTCGGCAGCGACTGGCGTACAAATGGTGTTACGCAGTTAAAATGGGCTGATAGCTATGCAAAGTCGAGGACTTTTACTGGTTACGGAAGTGGGTGGAAGGCTGCCTATGAGCACAAGAGAGATAAAGGTTGGTGGTGATGATAGGGCAGGCACCTAAGAAATCACTGGGTCAGCATTGGCTTAACGACTCCGAGAGTCTGGAAGCCATGTGTCAGGCTGCGGACATTACGCCAGACGACACGGTGCTGGAGATTGGCCCTGGGCTAGGTACACTCACGCAACTGCTGGTGCTAAGGGCAAGGGAAGTGATTGCAGTTGAGTTTGATGAGTCACTAGCAAATAGCCTACCAACCCGCATTCAGGCTAGTAATCTGCGTGTGGAGACACAGGACATCTTGCGTTTTGACCTGACAAAGTTGCCAAAAGACTACAAAGTGGTTGCTAACATACCGTATTACCTCACTAGTAACCTGCTCCGCGTATTGTCAGAATCAGCAAACCCACCGGCGCAGATGGCGCTACTCGTCCAAAAAGAGGTTGCAGAGCGGGTCTGTGCGCACCCGCGCGCTATGTCGCTGTTGTCAGTTAGTGTGCAGCTTTATTATCAAGCATCACTAGGGGAAGTTGTTCCTAGGGTTTTATTTACACCTCCTCCAAAAGTAGACTCACAGGTTCTAAAGCTAACAAGGCGAGAACAGCCATTGTTCCCTGATCTGGACACCAAGAAGTTTTTTCAGGTGGTAAAAGCCGGCTTTGCAAACAGGCGCAAAACACTTCTCAACTCCTTAGCAGGGGGGTTGCATCTATCCAAAGAAGCTACTGCAGATATTATCACTCGTGCTGGTCTGAGCCCCGCTTCACGTGCTCAAGAGTTATCGCTAGAAGATTGGTATGCATTATATCGGGAGGTCAAATGACTTCCCTGCCCTTGATACTTGACTTGTTAAGTATAAGTTCGATAGACTGGAAAGGTTAGGGGAAAACGTCCATGAGTCATGCAAACAATGTCGGTTACCTGCTTCAGCACTTGTCTTTCGTACTAGCCCGTCATTCTGATCAAGTTTTGCAGGAGCAGCTTGGGATAGGGTTCTCGCAGTTCAAGATACTGATGGCGCTGCAATGGCACCCAAACGTACAGCAAAAGTGGATTGCAGAAAGGTTGGGGCAGACCGAAGCCAGCATCAGCCGCCAGATTAAGCTTTTGCAGGAACAAGGTTTTCTGACCAGTCTGCGCAATGCCCAGAATCGCCGGCAACACATTACCCGCCCAACCCCAAAAGGCGAACGCATCACAGAGAAGGCCATGGAGATACTGAACATTTATCATGGACCAATGTTTGATCGGCTCAGTGAAAAACAGCGCCAACAATTACAAGAAATATTAACAATCATGCACGATCACGCCTGTAGGGGCGACGGCCGTGAGGCATGCCAAACGGCATAAAAAGAAAGGTCTAAATAGTGGAAAAGATAAAAGCAAAATTAGCGGGTAGGGCATTGCCAGCGGTACTACTAACGGTATTTATTGACGCCGTCGGCGTTGCCATACTAATCCCGATTTATACGATGTTAATTTTGCCCGGACCACAGCGAGTTATACCAGAAAGTTGGTCTTTGCAGGGCGGCTTTATAATGCTCGGCTGGCTAACCGGTATCTACTCTTTGTGTATATTTTTGGCAGCTCCGCTACTTGGGGAGTTGTCTGATCGTTACGGACGGAAACGAGTTCTTGCGCTCAGCATGTTTGGCACGGCGGTTGGTTACGTTATGTTTGCCATAGGTGTCAGGGAACACAATATCCCACTTTTGTTTGCCAGTCGTGCGCTTGATGGTGTGACCGGAGGCAACATTGCCGTAGCCCGTGCCGTGATTGGTGATATAAGCACGCCCAAAACTCGCGTGCGAAATTACGGTCTGATTGGTGCCATGTTTGGGGTAGGTTTTGTGCTGGGGCCATATCTTGGTGGACGTTTGGCGAGTCCAAACATCCCTTTTATCAATGCTTTTGGGCATCAGCTGCTCAAAACACCGAGTTGGTTTAGTGCTCAGACGCCCTTCTGGTTTGCGGCAATCATCGCGCTGATTGACGTGATGTTAATCTTATTCTTGTTGCCAGAAACAAACGACAAGCAGTCAAAGAAGGGCAGCCTGCATCCTGCTCAGGCATTTCACAACATTGCCAAAGCCTTCAAGCTGCCCGACATTCGCCCGTTGTTTGGGACTAGTTTTTTGTACACTGGTGGTTTTACGTTCTTTACAACCTTCTTTGGCATCAACTTGGCAAAGCGGCTCAACTTTGCGCCTAGTAACATCGCAGATTTCTTTAGTTACATCGGTGTTTGGATAGCTGTCATGCAGGCTGTAATTGTGCCAACTCTTGCCAAACGGTTTAGCAGTTTTCAGGTAGTTAAATTCTCACTGTTTGGCATGTCTCTGGCTGTGTTGTCGATGTTTATCCCCAAAAATACTGAGCAGTTACTTTTGATCGCACCACTCATTCCAATGTTTGTGGCACCAGTTATGGCAAACTTAGTAGCGTTAATCAGCGCCATTGCAGGGCCTGAGCGGCAGGGTGAAGTTATGGGCATCAACAGTTCAGTAGAAGCTTTGGCGCAGGGGATTCCTGCCATTCTTTCCGGCTATGTTGCCAGCATCTGGGTTGGTCTGCCAATAGTTGTATCATCCGCGGTCTTGGCCTTCTCTGGAGTCATGTACTGGATATTTGTAAAGAGGTCTTCCCTACCCAAAGAACTCCAAACCGCCCATAGTAGCTAGCAGTCCTATTCTTTGATCATGGTGTTGGCGATACTCACTGGTATGCATTCGCTAAATTTGTGAAAAGGCAACGACA
The DNA here is from genome assembly GCA_964349795.1 of uncultured Saccharimonas sp. (SeqCode). Classification (GTDB taxonomy): domain Bacteria; phylum Patescibacteriota; class Saccharimonadia; order Saccharimonadales; family OMJO01; genus CAYGHF01. Next base: position 12,054 of record CAYGHF010000007.1, read on the forward strand.
AATCCAACAATTGTCAGAACTACAAAGATGACGATTGCCCAGCCACCTGCGGTTAATGTCTTTTTGGCAAGGCCATTCGATGCAAGCCCTGAAATGTTATCTTTTTGCTTGAAAGCCAAGTACCAAGCTACGACGCTAACTATGATAATTATTGTTATTAGTATTAGTGAAGTTATTGAATGATCTCCACAATTGAATTGACCCTCACTGATGCACCTGCTCTCTGGCCGCATGTATTTAAAGTAATCAAATGCAAGGATTGCTAAGTTGACGCATGCCAGAGCTATCACGCCGTAAATATATTTGCTTTTCAACAGCACAGCAACTAATAAGGGGAAAAATATCATGACTAAAAGAAATATCATCATCTTGTCTAAAGCATAAGCGTCGGGGTAATTTTTTGCAACACAAAAAGCCCAACCCAAAAGGGTTGAGCTTTTTCTCTTTGAGCACATCGACTCCAATAGCTATTACCGTGAGTTGCGCCGATGAATAGAATGTCACGCATTTGTAAGCCTTTCTTGGGCAGCACTAACAGCCAAATCAAGCGCTTCTTTGGGCTCTGAAGCAGCTAAAAACTTGTACCGTTTTCTATCGTCAAGATATGTACCGGCCAGCTTTTTACTCCACCCACCAAAGTTGCTAACAGTTACGACGGGTATATTAGCTTGGTAGGCCACACACACTTCATTGAGTGTTCCTGAGCCACCCGCAAGAGCGATTACAACATCACAGCTAAGCATGAGAGTTGTTTCTCGTCCCCCACCGCGTACTAAACCAGTGGCAACAACTACTGAAGCCGCTTCTTCACCGAAAAGCTTAAGACCTTTTTCGTATGTAATGCCAAGGGTCTCTCCACCCGCTTGCTTAGCAGATACCGCCGCAATTGTGGGGAGAGAATCAATATCTTTCTCGGCACCAAAGACCAGAGTATATTTCCCATCAGCGATTAATTTACCTAACTCCACAGCAAATTTTTCTGCTGCCTCGGAGTAGTTCAAGTCGCTGCATGGACCAATGACACCTATTTGTAAACGCCTCATGATATTTCTCCTAATCTATTAGTTATTTGACTAGCCGCGTCCCCATTCGTGCCGTAACCCAGAAACTTTCCAAGTACCTCCATGGGTACACCCCTTTGTAGCAAGTCAATGCTTCGCTTGAGACTACTTACGCAAAAGGTTTCTGTGCTCGAGGGTGATATTGACGCCCATCGGTCAGGTTTGCCGTTTTTGGTGTCAAAGTACAAGGCATTGGCAGCCAGCGCATTTATGCGCCTGCCGGAACCTGGCACCACTGCGAAGTCACGCTCACATATCTCATCTTCAACTTCGTCAAACACTTCTGCTGCTTGAACTTCTATGCCTTCTATGGCTAACTTGTCGATGCCTTCCTGAATAGCAATACCGACTGCTACAGCTCCAATTCTTACGCCATAGGGTCTAAGTGAGTCCGATAGCCAAGCTACCATCTCGCCGCTGAACAGCACATCATCTACTAGCATCACCTCTTTTCCGAGCGAGGATGTTTTGCCCAATTGTTCCTCAATTGATGGATAGCCACGTCTTGCAACATAGCCATCATCGTTTAGCGAAGGGTCGATACCTCTTGAGATACCCAAGTACTGATTAGCTGATGAAACATATCTATCATCTAAACTAATGACTGGTAGTCTGGTTGTTGCAATGGCACGCTCAAGACCACTTTGCATAACACCCGAAGGTACCCAAAGCGTATCTTTGTCCATTGCACGTAAATCTGCATCCAGACTTTCTCTAAAATCTTCGATTCGCTCTTGATTAACAATTTGTCCTAAATCAGCAGTAGCTAAATCTAACTCTGCTGATATTACATATGGATTATCCATAAAAACTCCTTAAAAATTACAAAATTAACTCAATAACTAAAAACGCCAGCGTTGTGCTGGCGTCTGATATTTCAGAGAATAACTAGTTAGTCAGCACTTACTGGCGATATATGGCTATGGTGGTTAATAGTATTGAGGGCTGCTTGGTATCCATTACAGCCGTTTTTTAACCAATCGCTAATGCGAGCTACGGTACGGCTACTGAGTTGGGTCTTGGCGACAATATCTGTATATTTGCTACCTGTTTGTAGCATACGGGCAGCTTCAAAGCGTGAACTAATCTCAGCAATCTCTTTTTCAGTCATTACGTCACGCAGGAAGTTCTGCATAGTTTGTTTATCTGAAATAGAAGATAAAGCCTCAGCGAGTTGCTGCGCTGTTTCTTGCTTCCAAATTTTAGTCACATCTTGAGACATGAAGATTACTTTACCAAAGTAAAGTGAAATTGTCAAGAATTAACAGGCAGCGCGCAATAAAGATTGTGAGACCTCACCTAACAGGGGTGGCGTCTATTTTTTAGCGACATTAGGGGTTGTCAAGTGCTTGTGTTATTTCCGCCCACCCCTGTCAAAAAACATACCACACAATACTCAATAAAAGTCAGCTTACTAAATTAAGAATATGTAGCTTAAAGGCACTTTCACGACGGTTTGTGTTAACTATCTATCCACGGATTTCTCACAGTAGGTTCGGGTAATTCCAGTGGTTCACCAAGAAAATGAGCTATTAAGGCTAAATCCTCAACATCTTTGGTTCGTTGCAGAGCTTCTTTGCTACCTCTTACGTGTTCTAGAGTTAGACAGGTAACTCCATCTATAGCCTCAGTATGTTCTCTGTGGCTTTCGAAAGTCATAGGGTAATAGCCGTCTCCAAGAGCAGTGGTGGCACTAACTGGTATTGGTGTGCGGTTATTTTTTACCCAGACAGTCTGATTATCTGCACCACGAGCAATAGCTGATTTTGGCGGTTCGTGCATTTCAGCTCCTGCTCGCTTAGCTAACCAACCAAAGACGCCTTCAGATACCAACATATCAATATCTATAGTTTCGTCACGAATATCTCTTAGTACCAAGTTGGCACCACCAATAACAAAATATTCATCTCTCGGGAGTGCTAAGTAGCCCATTGTTCTAATAATGGCTGATTTACCTAAAAGGGGTAATCCTACCTCGTGCTTAATAACTGGGTAATCTGTAAGTAATTCTGGCATATTGGTTAATTCTAAATAAAGTTGTAAAAATAGCAAGCATAAGTGTAATGTAAAAAAGCACTATCGAAAGTCGATAATGCTCATTTGGTGGAGCTGCTCGAGAATAGTTCACCCCTCATCTTTAAAGAGATAAGAAGATGTAAGTATTTACTCTGGGACGACTATCTAGATTGGAAGCAGGAGCAGAAACGAGTTCAGGGGTTGGTAGTCCTCTGAGGGTATGCACCCATTAAGACTCTTCGGGGTCTATTGGTCTAGTTTTCGAGAATAGTTCTTGTTGCCGCTCCACGCTACCGGTAATGATGGTGTCAAAAACATCAACAATGATTCCAGTAGAGCGACGCCCTTCACGTTCGGCCCTGTCTTGCTTGCTCATTAACACTTCCATCTGCCGATTAAGTGCAGCTACCTGATCTGGACTTTCTTTAAAGCGCACCGCATCATCAGTTAAGGCAGTTCGCCTATCGAGATAATCTGCCAGTATTGGGTAAAAGTAGTCGTCAAGCTCATCAATAGCCGTTCGGGTTTCACCAAGTGTATTGTGCATGGGTACATGTTCAGCATCTGTAAGCTCTCGGACAGCATGACGGTCTGGATTGGGTTCTGATTCTATAGTATGTTCATTCATGAGACGTATTATCTAATGATTAAACCACCTGAGCAATACTATTCTTGACAGTTTTAGCATTTATATGCTAAAATAACTTAAAGAGTTGATATGAATTCAGATACTACTTTACAAGATAATTTAGCAGAGTTGGGGTTAACCCCCGAAGAAAGCTCTATCTACCTATTGCTACTATCTAAAGGTAGCTTGACGGCTAAAGCTATTGGAGAAACCCAAGACATCATTGTAAACAGTGTCTATAGGTCTACTAAAGCCCTTATAGATGCGGGACTAATAACAGAATTGGATGTCAGCCCTAAGCAGTTCCAAGCTATTACGCCTGGCATTGGCATTACCCAGTTAGCTGAGAAGAAAACTTCTACGATTCAGTCTCTGAGTGAATTGCTAATCCAACAACTTCCTACTAAAGAGAACCCTAATCGCTTAAATATGGAGCTACTAACTGGTCGCAAAGAACTGTTTGAAAAGTTTGTTACTCTAGCCAAAGATGCCCAACAAGAAATACTGGTAATCAGTGTTGGTGAGCCCGTACCTGAATCTATTTGGGAAGTTACCCAAGAAGCACTTAATAAAGGTCTAAAGCCTAAATACATCTTTCAGAAGCATGACAAGGACAACATCATGCTGATCAAGAGATGGCTAGCCATGGGTGTACCAGTCAGACATATGCCAGGAGAAGGCTACCACCTAAATATCTTTGACAGTTCGGCTGCTATCCTGTCAGCAAGCAACCCAAAACAGAGTAAAGAACGTACTGGAGTGGTTATTTATAACAAAGCGATTATTGAAGCATTGCGTAGTTATTTCTTCCAGCAATGGCCACTCGCTAAACATTTGGGTAAATAATTCAAACAAAAAAGCACTATCGAATTTCGATAATGCTCAGTCCCACTCGCCAGAGATAAGTTTTAGCTTCTTTTCTCTTGTCCAGCCTTTGATTTGTATTTCACGCTTTAAGGCCTCTGATTTTGTGAGCGATCCAGAAGCATAAACTAGCGTAACTGGGCCGTTAGTCTTAGTATATTTTGCACCCATACCAGCGTTGTGTTTCTTTATCCTGTTAGCAACATCATTTGAAACGCCAGTATATAGCTGCCCAGATTTAGTTTTAGCAATATAGACATACCAATCATTCATAAACAACATTTAATCAGATGGCCCAAAACGAATGTCCTTCGACTTCGCTCAGGATCATCCAACTCGCTTCTTTGACTTGCTCCTCGATAAACTCGGTATGGTTTACCATGAGCAAGCGAAGCGTGTCGAATGGTGGAGCTGCCGGATACTGCCTCCGGGTCCATCGGTTTACAATGTTAGTCTTCTACAAGCGTAGGTCATTTAGATGTAAGAATCATCACCGGTAAATGACCAAAAAGTCATGATTCTTTGGTTCAAAATCTTAGCAGATCTATAGAACCACGTAAATCTGAGCAATCAGAAAATATGACACGCAGATGAACTCTATCTGATGTCGGGTTCAGCGTGGCTTAAGTTAAAACTTAAGCTGTTGCGAAAGCAAGTTGAGGAGTGAAAACACTCGCTACAAATTGCTTAGCGCGATCTTTGAGACTTGCATCTAAAAGTTTTGCCATATAACGCTTAGCCAGCGGCTTGCAAACTAACTTGTAAAG